>JBBIVG010000110.1:0-9041 GCA_037439865.1 Nevskiaceae bacterium | reverse complement strand
CACTTCGCCGGATCACCCCAGTACTTGTCGAAAGGCACGTCGAGATTGCCGACGCGCGACCCGACGACCAGGATCACGTCCGCGTTGCGCCGCAGATCGTCCGCCGCGGGACTCTGCGACTGGAAGTAGAGCGGATGCTCGTGCGGAATGACGCAGCGCCCGGCCATCGACGGGATCACCGGGCACCCGAGCAATTCGGCGAGCTCGACCAGGGCGGCATTCGCATGCGCCCGGTCCACGCCGTTGCCGGCGAAGATCACGGGAGCCCTCGCACCGGCGAGCAGGTCCGCCGCCGCGGCCAGCTGCGCCTCGGATGGCTGGGGCAGCGATGCGCGGCCGCTCTCCTTCGGAAAGATCGGCGCGTTCGCCGGGTCGCCCGTTGCATACAGCACCGGCCCCGGCACTTCGAGGTGCACCGGGCCCGGGCGGCCCGCCCACATCTCGCGGAACGCCGTGCGCACGAGTTCGGGAATGCGGGTCCACTCGAATATGGGTCCATTCCATTTCACGACCGGCTTGAACAGGTCGAGCTGGTCCTGTCCCTGGAACGTTGCCGGCGTCGAGGGATAGACGATGCCACTGCGGTGCTGCGAGGTGATCGCGAGCACGGGCACGCCTTCGTGCCGCGCCGTCAGCACGCCGGGCACGAGGTTCGCGGACCCGGGGCCCGGATTGCCGAGCACGACGGCGACCTGCCCGGTCGTCTTGTAGAGACCCTCGGCCATGTGGACGGCCGCCGCTTCGTGGCGGATGGTCACGAGCCGGATGCCGTTGGCATCGAGCGCGGCGAGGAACGGGTCGATCTCCGGGCACGGCAGCCCGAAGACGAACTTGACGCCTTCGTTGGCGAGGGCGCGGGCGAGCAGTTCGCCACCGGTGAGTTCAGTCATGGCCTTCTCCTCCTGCGGCCCGCGCGCCGTTCGCGCGAGTTTCGCGAGGATTCTCGGCGCGGCAGCCGCAGCCTTCTTTGCATTTTCCGACAAGGTACTGATATTTTCAGACAGCGCCACGGGCCCCGGCCGTGACCAGGAGGAACCCTGCCTTGCGCCCGTCCGCCGAATCCCATCGCATCCCGGCCCGGTACATGGCCCAGCTCGTGGACTACCTGGAGTCCACGGGCATCGACCGCCCGTTGCTCCTGCGGGCAGCGCGCGTGCGCTCGCTCGACGATCCGAAGGCCCAGCTCGGGCTGCGCCAGGTCGAGGACCTGCTGCGCGTCGCCGAGCAGGCGAGCGGCCGCCAGGATCTCGGCTTCGAGCTCGGCCGCCGGATCAAGCCGACGTCTCACGATGTCCTCGGCTTCGCGCTGCTCACGAGCCCCACGTTCGGGCACGTCGTGCGCCTCATCACGACCTACCAGCGGCTGATGCAGCCCTTCTTCGCGCTCAGCGTGCAGCGTCGCGCCGGACGATGCGACCTCGTGTACCTGCCGGTCGCCGCCATGTCGCATCGTGCGATGCGCGTGCTGCAGGAGACGATCGTCGTGTCCAATCACTTCGCCTTCGGGTCGATGCTGCGCGAACACCTGCCGCCCTACGACGTGTGGATGTCGATCGAGCGCCCGCCTCACGCGGCTCGCTATCGCGAGCTTGCCGGCGCACGCGTGCACTTCGGAGACAGCGTGCCGGGGCTCCGCCTTTCGCTCGATGCCGCCTTGCTTGACACGCCGCTCGCCATGGCCAATCCGCGGGCGATGCAGGCGGCCGAGGCCCGCTGCAAGTCGATGCTGCACCGGACGCCGGGGCGCCGGCGCTGGAGCGAGTGGTGCCGCATGATGCTGCGCGAATCCGAGGACTCGCGACCCACGCTGGACCAGCTCGCGGGATTCATGAACATCTCGCCGCGCACGCTCGCGCGCTACCTCGCGGCCGAGGACACGAGCTTCCGCGACCTCTCGCTCGAGGTGCGCACCGACCGGGCTCGCCGGCTGCTCAGGGACGGCGAGCTCTCGGTCACCCAGATTGCATATCGGCTGGGCTACGGGGACGTGGCCAGCTTCGTCCGCAGCTTCGGCCGGCGGACCCGGTGCACGCCGACCGAGTACCGCAGGACGCATTCGGTCCAGGCAGGGCGAAGTCCCCGCGCGCCGCAGTGAGATTGACGCGCTCGCACCGGAGTCCGATGATCCGGACACCGACACAACGCAGGATTCCCGAGGAGAACAAGATGAAAGGCCAGATCCTTGTCGCGACGCTTTGCCTCGCCGGGCTCGCCGGCTGCCAGTCCACCGACCAGCAGCTCGATACGCAGCAGCAGCAGGCCGTAGACACGGCTCTCCAGCGCGTCAAGTTCGACATGAACTGCCCGAGCGCCACCGGCCAGGTGCTGTCGCGGCAGATGATCCAGCCCGTGTCGATGCGGTTCGGCGTCGAGCGCGCCGAGTACACGGTGGGCGTCGAAGGCTGCGGCCAGCGCCAGACGATCGTGGTCGTCTGCCCGCAGGATGGCAGCGGCTGCTTCGCGGGCGGCCCGCGCCAGTAACGGAGTGACGCGCTCCGTCGTCGCCGCCTTGCGGCGCTGAAACTACTGCGTCTTGCCCGTCACGCGGTCGAGCGCCTTCACCAGCCGCTCGGCCCAGTCGGTCACCGTGCGCCGGAACTCGGCGGAGTTGCTCACGCTGGTCGTCCACTGCGCCCAGGTCGAATTGTCGATGTGCTGGTCGACGACCCGCGCGAGCAACTGGCCGGTCGGCCCGTCCCGCAGCTCCATCGCGAGCGTCATCCGGCCGGCACTCGTGGTGTATGTCTTCGTGCGGCCCGCCGTCGTGGTGCCCGGCGCGGTGATGTAAACGTCCAGCAGCCCGGCGCTCACGCGCAGCGTGTCATCCAGCGGCCTGGCCACCACGTCGTAGCCCCCCGCCGCGAGCTTCTCGGCCAGGATTCGGCGGAACTCGCTCGCCATCTCCTCGCGGATCTGCTCCATGTCGGCGGCCGACATGCGGGAGTACGAGGTCACGTCGCGGTTCGGCTTCCAGCTCTTGTCGAATGCGACCTCGACGGGGTCGAGCACGACGTTGCGATAGGCCTTGAAGTCGGCGTCCGGGCGTACGTAAAGGACGTCAACGCCCTTGGACTTCTTGAGGACGAGCCCATCCCAGGTCTCAGGCGGCTTCGCCGCAAATGCGCTGCCTGCGGCGAGTCCCAGCCATGCAGCCACGGCCAGCATTGCGGCAGTGAATGGTGCTCGTTTCATGGGCGTACTCCACGGCGTAAGACTGCGTTGGCATTGCAGGCGCCGGCATCGCGCCTGTCAATCGGCCGGCGCAGGCTGCACAATCGCGGTCCGCACCGCATTAACCCGCATCCTGCGTGAAATCCCGGCCTGCCCTGATCCTACTCGCGCTTGCCGCTGCCGGCGTAGTTGCGCTCGCTCTCTGGCGGGCGGGCGTCTTTCGAGGCACCCCGCCGCCGGTCGTGCCGCAGGCATCCACGCTGCCCGCACAGGAGAGCCACCCTGCCGGGTACGTAGGGTCGCAGGCTTGCGCTCGCTGCCACGCGGCCGAGTCGTCCGCCTGGAACGGCTCGCAGCACGCAGTTGCGATGCAGGCTGCCAGCGAACGCACGGTGCTCGGCGACTTCGACGGCGCGACCTTCGAGCACTTCGGCGTGACGACCCGCTTCTTCCGGCGCGACGGCAAGTTCATGGCCCGCACGGACGGTCCCGACGGGAAGCTCGCCGACTTCGAAGTTAGCCACACGTTCGGCGTCTATCCGCTGCAGCAGTACCTGGTCGAGATCGGCGGCGGCCGAATCCAGGCCCTGACGATCGCCTGGGATTCGCGACCGAAATCCGCGGGCGGCCAGCGCTGGTTCCACCTCTATCCGAGCGAGCGCATCGGGCACGACGACGAGCTGCACTGGACGAAGCGGCAGCAGAACTGGAACTTCATGTGTGCCGATTGCCACACGACGGACCTGCAGAAGAACTACGACGCCGCGACCGACACCTTCCGCACGCGGTGGTCCGAGCTCAGCGTCGGCTGCGAGGCGTGCCACGGGCCCGCCTCGGCGCACGTGAAGTGGGCCGACGCAGTGGCGAGCGGCGCACATCCCGGCGGCAGCAACGGCCTCACGGTGCATTTCGGCGAGCGCCGCAACGCGAGCTGGCGCATCGACCCGGCGACGGGCAATGCCGTACGCAGCAAGGCACGCGGCGACGACGCGGAACTCGAGGTCTGCGCCCAGTGCCACTCGCGCCGTGGCCAGTTCTCGAACAGCTACCGGCCCGGCGAAAGGCTGCAGGATCACTACCTGCCCGCCCTGCTGGTGAACGGGCTCTACTGGCCGGACGGGCAACAGCGCGACGAGGTCTACAACTGGGGCTCTTTCCTCTCGAGCCGCATGTATTCGAAGGGAGTGACCTGCGGCGACTGCCACGAACCGCACGGCGCGAAGCTGCGCGCGCCAGGCAACGGCGTCTGCGCGCAGTGCCACCTCGCCTCGAAATACGACGCGCCGTCACACCATTTCCACGCCGCCGGCACGGCGGGCGCCGCCTGCGCGTCCTGCCACATGCGGACCGAGACGTACATGATCGTGGACGCGCGGCACGACCACAGTTTCCGCATCCCGCGGCCCGACCTGAGCGAGCGTCTCGGCGTGCCGAATGCATGCAACCAGTGCCACACGGACCGGACCGCGTCGTGGGCGTCCGCCGAGATCCGCAAGCGTTACCGGAACCCGAGGCCCGGATTCCAGGATTTCGCGGAGGCATTCGCATCGGCGGATCGCGGCGAGCCATCCGCGAGCATTGCGCTCACCCAGCTCGTCGCCAATCTCGACGAGTCCGCGATCGCGCGCGCCTCGGCGCTCGATCGCATGGCACAGTTCGGCGGCGAGAACGCGCTCCTGTCCGCGGAGGCCGCGCTCAAGGATCGCAGTGCCCTGGTGCGCCACGCGGCGATTGGCGTGTTCGACACGGTACCCCCGGACCAGCGGCGCGAGATCGCACCGCTGCTCTCCGACCCCATCCGCTCGGTTCGCATGCGCGCAGCGCGAACGCTGGCCCCTCTGCCGGAACGGGCGCTGGGCCCGACGGAATCCGAGGCCTTCGCAAGGGCGGCCGACGAGTACGTCGCGGGCGAGCGATTCAATGCCGACCGCCCCGAGAACCGCGTGAATCTCGGTGGGTTCTTCGCCGAGCGCGGCCGTTTCATGGAAGCCGAGGCAGAATTCCGCGCCGCGCTCGCGCTCGACCCGGCGTTCGTGCCGGCCTGGGTCAACCTCGCCGACCTGATGCGCATGCGAAACCGCGAAGCTGACGCCGAATCGATCCTGAGGGAAGGCCTCGCGAAGGCGCCGTCCGACGCAACGCTGCACCACGCGCTCGGACTTTCGCTCGTCCGCCAGAAGCGGAACGAGGAGGCGCTGCGGGAATTGAAGCGCGCGACGGAACTCGCACCGGACAACTCGCGGTTCGCGTACGTGTACGGTGTCGCGAGCCAGGAGCTGAAGTCGAACGCCGCCGGCAAGCGCTGACGCGATGCTTCAGGCGCCGGCCCGACCAGGGATGTCGCGGGATTCGACGATCGTCACACCCCGGGGCGACTCGAGCGCGACGCCCACCATGGCGGCCGCGATGTCGGACGCGGCCACCGGGCGCCACGTGGCCGGCGCGAAGCGCAGCAGGTGCTCGCTCAAGCGCTCGAGTGGCCGCGACTCACCGCGGTCGCCCGCGATGACGGAGGGCCGGAAGATCGCGAGGCTCGGCCAGTCCATGCGACGCAGCGCCGCCTCGACCTCGCCCTTCACGCGCGAATAGAAGAACGGCGAGGCGCGGCTCGCGCCGAGTGCGCTCACGATCGAGAAGTGGGTCGCGCCCTCATCGCGTGCGACCTGCGCCAACCGCAGCGGGTACTCGCAATCCACCGCACGGAATTTCGCCTGCGAGCCGGCCTTGCGGATCGTCGTGCCGAGCGCGCAGAAGACGTGATCCGCGCGGAGCTCCTGCCGCACATCGGCGAGCCGTTCGAACTCGACCACGACCTGCCGCACCTTTCGCCCGGCGACCCGGTCGCCGAGATCGCGGCGGGTCACGACGACGACGCGCTCGTACTCTTTCGATGCGATGAGCCGTTGCAGGCAGTGCCCACCGACGAGACCGGACGCCCCGGCGACGAGCGCCGTCAGTCGTCCGGCAGCACGACCTGCCAAGTCAGCTGCTCCTTTGCGCGGCGATCCAGCGGTTCACTTCGCCCTGCAAGACGTCGAGCGGCAGGGCGCCATGGATCAGCACCACCGTGTGGAACTTGCGCAGGTCGAACTTCGGGCCGAGTTCACGTTCGGCCTTCTCGCGCAGCTCCTGGATCTTGAGCTGGCCGAGCTTGTAGGCGAGTGCCTGGCCCGGGATCGCCATGTAGCGCTCCGCCTCGGCCACGCGCTGTGCCTCGCCCGTGGGGCTGTTCGCCGCCATGTAGTCGAGCACTTGCTGGCGCGTCCAGCCCTTCGAGTGCAGGCCGGTGTCCACGACGAGGCGGATCGCGCGCCACAGCTCGCCCTGCAGCATGCCGAAGTACTGGTAAGGATCCTGGTACATGCCGAGCGGCTTGCCGAGCGACTCGGCGTACAGGCCCCAGCCCTCCGAGTACGCGGTATAGCCGCCGAAGCGGCGGAACTTCGGCAATCCCGCCTGCTCGCGCTGGATCGAGATCTGGAAGTGGTGGCCGGGATTGCCCTCGTGCAGCGAGAGCGACTCCATCGCCCACTTCGGCCGCGACTTCAGGTCGTAGGTGTTCGCGTAGAAGATGCCAGGGCGCGAGCCATCCTCGCTCGCCGCCTGGTACTGCCCGCCGGCCGCGCTCTTCTCGCGGAAGGGCTCGACCGCCCGCACCTCGTAGTCGGCCTTGGGCAGGATCTCGAACAACTTCGGCAGGTTCGGATCCACGCGGTTCTTGATGTCCACGTAGCCCTGGATCAGCGCCGCCGAGTCGTCGTAGTAGAACTTCGGATCCGACTTGAGGAAGGCGAAGAACGCTGCCAAGTCACCCTTGAAGCCGGTCTGCTCCATCACCTTGCGCATCTCGCCGTGGATGCGGTCGACCTCCTTCAGTCCCATCTCGTGGATCTGCGCCGGCGTGTAGTCGGTCGTCGTGATCTCGCGGACGTTGTACTCGTACCAGGCCTTGCCGTCCGGCAGCGCGCCGAGCCCGACGGTCTCACGGCACTTCGGCAGGTACTCGTCGCGCACGAAATCGTGCAGGCGGCGGTAGGTGGGGAACACCTTCGTCTCGATCATCGACCGGTAGGCCGCGGTGAGCCGCTCGCGATCCGCCGGGGAGAAGCTGTCCGGCATGTTGCGGATGGGGCCCCAGAACGAGGAGTCCTCGGGCCGCGCGACCACCTGCGACTGGAGCTGCGGCAGCACTCGCTCGGCGAGCACGCGCGGCAGCGTGTAGCCTTTCGCGGCGCCCTCGCGCATGTTGGCCATCGCCTGGTCGCTCCACGCGACGAGGCCGTCGACGCGCTTCAGGAAGTCGTCGTAGTCCTTCACCGTCTTGAACGGCTGCAGCCCGGTGCCCGACCCGAGCTGCACGAACGTGTTCGGCACCGAGTAGAACTGGTTCATCGGGATGAGCCAGGTCGGGTAGCGGAAGCCCTCGATCCGGTTTTCGCGCGCGGACTTGAACACCTCGTAGGAGATGAGGTCCTCGCCCGCGAGCCGGCTTCGGTCGAGGCCCTTCACGCGCTCCAGATAACCGCGCTCGAGGCGCTCGGCCCGCGCGCGCCATTCGGGCGAGATCGAGACCTCGAAGCGGTCGTTGTAGCGCGGATCCCCGATCGACGTGGCGAGCATCGGGTTCAGCTGCAGGTATTCCTCGAAATAGGCGTCGAAGATCTCGTGCAGCCTGCGCGATTCCGTGGCGGCAGCCGCAGCGACGGGCGCCTGCGCCGGGGACGAAGACGCTGCGGCGGGTGGCGTCGCGGAGGGCGCGGCGACGGGGAGGAGCAGAGCGGCGGCAACCGCTGCGATCAGGGTTCGCTGGTGCATGCGCGTGTCCGGTGAGTGCGAGGCGGCGTCGTTTACTTCGGCTTGACGAACTTGAGCGTCATGCGATCCGACTCGCCGATCGCGAGATACTTCGAGTGGTCGAAGTTCGGGTCGTCAGGCTGGGTCGAGCCCACGGGCGTCGAGCGCAGCGCGGGCGGCAGGGTCCAGACGCCGAACGGATGATCCTTGGTGTCCTTCGCGTTCGCGTTGATCTCGGACTTCGCGACGAGCTTGAAGCCGGCCTTCTCCGCCTGCTCGATCACGAACGCCTCGGTGACGTACCCGCTCGTCGCCTTCGGGTCCTGCGGACCGGGGTTGGCCCGGTGCTCCTCGACCGCGAGGATGCCGCCCGGCTTCAGCGCGCCGTAGAAATCGCCGAAGACCTTTTCGATCCAGCCGGGCGAGGACATCCAGTTGTGCACGGAGCGGGCCGTGAGGATGAAGTCGAACGTGTCCTTCGGCAACGGTGCGGACTTCGGGCCCCAGTTCACGAAGTCGATCCTGCCGTACAGGTCCGGCTTCGACGCGAAGCGCGCCTCGAAGTCGGCGCGCCCCTTGCGACTCGCCTCCGACAGCGCGGGATTGGCGAGGTCGGCCGCGGTCACATAGAGCTTGCCACCGGTACGCTTCGCATAGGGCGCGAGGATCTCGGTCCACCAGCCGCCGCCCGGCTGCACCTCGAGGATCGTCATGCCGGGCGCGAGGCCCCAGAAGGTCAGCGCCTCGACCGGGTGACGATACTGGTCGCGCGACTTGTCGGTCTCCGAGCGCCAGTCGCCGGCGACGACCTGCACCAGTACCGGATCCGGCTTGGCGGGCTTCGCGGCAGCCGCGCGGCCAGCGGTCGGGGCGACCGCGACGACGGCGGCCACGAGTGCAATCAGACGGCGAGTGAGCATTGAGGATTCTCCTTGGTCCCGGTGACGCTCCCCGGGGCGGGACGCCGATATTACCCGACCGCAGTTCGCGACCGGAGTGAGGCACGGATTCAAGGGCCGCGCAAAGCAAGAGGCCCCGCCGCTTGCGCGACGGGGCCTCCTGTCAGGCTCAAGCCT
>JBBIVG010000109.1:0-9779 GCA_037439865.1 Nevskiaceae bacterium | reverse complement strand
ACCCTTCATCACGAGCCGCCGGCCCGCCGGCCGGGCGGGTCGGCGGTCCTGTACGACTTCGCCAAGGCCGGGTTCTTCCTCTTCGGCTTCCCGCGGAACGCCTTCGGCTCGATCGACGTCTCCAGGGAGTGCAACCTCCGCTGCTCGTACTGCTACTTCTTCGAAGGGGGAGACGGGGAGGCGCCCGCCTACGGGAGCAGGCCCGAGCTCTCCGTCGACGAGTGGATCGCGAAGGTCAAGTCGCAGGCTTAGCGGACGCGGAGGCCGCGTAGCGCGCGAACGCGCCGAACTGCTCGCCGAGCGCCCGATCCACCGCGGGCGCGATGGCGTCGAGCTTCTGCGACGCGTCGCCGCTCATGCGGTAGGTCACGACGGCTTCGGTGCCGCCGTCCTTCGCGGCGAGCGACACCTTGAGCACAGCCGTCACGGCCATGTCCTGCAGCGGGCCGAGCGATCCGCGGATGCGGATCTGCTTGCCCGGCAGGGCCATGATGACCCGGCCGTGCTCGACGCTGCTCTCGCCCCAGGACTCGCAGTAGCAGCCGCCCGCGTGCGCCACCAGCCGCAGGTTGGTGTGACTGCCGGACCACGTGTGCTGGTCGGGCCACCACAGCTCGGGATGCACGAGCGCCGCCCAGGTGGCTTCCGCCGTCGCGGCGATCTGGAACCGGTGCTCGACGATCGCACCGTCGGGAGTGGCCAGCCGGACCTCGGCCGGGGCGATCGCGGGCATCGACAGTGCCAGGCTGGCAGCAAAGATCCGCAAACTCATCGCTCGATCCTCCGCTCGGGGACCTGTCCGGGCGCGGCCCGGGATGTCATGTGGCGCGGCCGCGGGCCGAGCTAGACTGCGCGGTGCGCCGCCGCGCATTGGAACCTTGAACATGTCGACGATGCAATCCGTGACGGCCCACCCGGCCTGGCGGGCGCTCCAGGCCCATTACGAGGACGTTCGCAGCCAGCACCTGCGAACGCTGTTCGCCCACGATCCGCGGCGTGGCGAGCGGCTCTCGCTCGACGCCGTGGGCATCTACCTCGACTACTCGAAGAACAGGATTACGGACGAGACCATCCGGCTGCTCGTCGAACTGGCGGGCCAGGCGGGCCTTCGCGAACGCATCGACGCCATGTTCAAGGGCGAGCGGATCAACGTGACGGAGCAGCGTGCCGTGCTTCACGTGGCGCTGCGCGCGCCCCGCGGAGCCTCGATCCTCGTGGATGGGGACAACGTCGTGCCCCAGGTGCACGAGGTACTCGACCGGATGGCGGAGTTCGCCGACCGGATCCGGAGCGGGGCGTGGCTCGGCCACGCCGGCCGGCGCATCCGCAACGTCGTGAACATCGGCATCGGCGGGTCCGACCTCGGGCCCGTGATGGCGTACGAAGCGTTGCGCCACTACAGCGCACGCGACATGACGTTTCGATTCGTCTCCAACGTGGACGGCACCGACTTCGCCGAGGCGGTGCAGGACCTCGATGCCGCGGAGACGCTGTTCATCGTAGCGTCGAAGACGTTCACGACGCTCGAGACGATGACGAACGCGCACACGGCGCGGGACTGGTGCGTCGCGCGGCTCGGCGGCGACGAGCGCGCGGTCGCCCGGCATTTCGTCGCCGTGTCCACGAACGCGCAGGCCGTGGCGAAGTTCGGCATCGACACCGCGAACATGTTCGGCTTCTGGGACTGGGTCGGCGGGCGTTACTCGATGGACTCGGCGATCGGGCTGTCCACGATGCTCGCGATCGGCCCGGAGAACTTCCGCGCCATGCTCGCCGGGTTTCACGCGATGGACGGGCACTTCCGCGAAGCGCCGTTCGAACGGAACCTGCCCGTGCTCATGGGCCTCCTCACCGTGTGGTACGCGAACTTCTTCCGCGCACCAACCGTGGCGGTGCTGCCGTACGACCAGTACCTCAAGCGCTTCCCGGCCTACCTGCAGCAACTGACGATGGAGAGCAACGGCAAGAGCGTGCGGCTCGACGGCGGGCCGGTCGGCTGCGACACGGGGCCGGTGTACTGGGGCGAGCCCGGCACGAACGGGCAGCATTCGTTCTACCAGCTCATCCACCAGGGCACGCACCTGGTCCCCTGCGACTTCATCGCGTTCGGCCAGCCCCTGAACCCGGTCGGCCAGCACCATGACCTGCTGCTCGCGAACGTTTTCGCGCAGGGCGAGGCGCTTGCCTTCGGCAAGACGCCCGCAGAGCTGCGTGCGGAAGGCACGGCCGAGTGGCTGGTGCCGCACCGGACGTTCGAGGGCAACCGGCCTTCCAACACGCTGCTGCTCGATCGGCTGACGCCGGCCGCGCTGGGCAAGCTCGTCGCGCTCTACGAGCACAGCGTGTTCACGCAGGGGGCGCTCTGGCAGATCAATTGCTTCGACCAGTGGGGTGTCGAGCTCGGCAAGGTGCTCGCGGGCCGCATCGTGCCCGAGCTCGCCGGCGGCGGCGCGGAGCCCGCGCACGACAGTTCCACCAACGCGCTCATCCGGCGCTATCGCCGGCTGCGGGGCCGCTGACGCGCCATGATGCCGCGCATTGCCGCGATGCCGAACCTTCGCGACGTCGGCGGGCGCTCGACGGCGGATGGTCGGCGCGTGCGGACCGGAGTGGTCTTCCGCTCGGACCAGGTCGACCAGCTCACCGACGATGACCGGCGGGCGCTGGCCGCGCTCGAGCTGCGCGCGGTTTTCGATCTCCGCACCGATGCCGAACGTGAGCTGCGGCCAGGGCAGCGAATTCCCGGTGCGAACCACGTCATCCTCGACGTGATGGCCGACGACAGGAAGTCGGCGCCGGCCCAGCTCATCCGCTTGCTGACCCAGCCTGGCGACGCGGACGCGCTGCTCGGCAACGGCAAGGGTGCAGCGATGTTCCTCGACAGCTATCGTGAATTCGTCCGGTTGCCGAGCGCGCGGACCGCGTTCGGCAGGCTCTACGCCGGGCTCGCCGATCCCGCGCGGCTGCCTGCGCTGCTCCACTGCACGACCGGCAAGGACCGCACCGGGTGGGCCTGCGCAGCGCTGCAGACGCTGCTCGGCGTGTCGAGCGAACACGTACTGGAGGATTTCCTGGCGAGCAACGAATTCGTGCTGCCCAAATATCGGCCGTACCTGGATGCCTTTGCGGCGCAGGGCGGTGATCCGGGACTGCTCATGCCCGTGCTCAGCGTGCGGCCGGAGTACCTCGCGGCATCCTTCGACGAGGTCCGCCGTGGATTCGGATCGATCGAAGGCTACTTCTCGGACGGGCTCGGGCTCGGCCCGGCGTCGATCGAATCCTTGCGCGATCGGCTGCTCGTCACCGTGCAGGATTCCACGCGATGAAGATCGTCACCCGGAGGTCCCTGCTCGTCCTGGTTGGCGTGGGCATCGCCGCTGCGATGTTGTGGATGGCAATCGCTGCGCTGCGTCCCCTGCCGGAGCGCCGCCTGACGCTGGCGACCGGGCCGGATGGCAGCGCCTACGCAGTTTTCGGCAGGCGGTATCGCGACTTGCTGGCGAGGCAGGGCGTGGAGGTGCGGCTGGTTGCGACCGACGGTTCCATCGACAACGCGAAGCGCCTGCAGGATCCCGACTCGGGCGTCGATGCCGCGTTCGTGCAGGCGGGCACGACGCCGGTCACGGACGAGTCCGACCTCCTGTCCCTCGGGACGCTTTTCTACGAACCACTGTGGGTCTTCTGCCGCTGCGAATCGCGTGGCATCGCCTTGCACGAAAGACTGGGGACCCATATCGCCATCGGCCCCGAGGGCAGCGCGTCGCGCGCGCTCGCGCTCCGGCTGATGCAGCTCAACAAGGTAGGTGTCGACCAGCTGCGACTGGAGGGATACTCGCCCGATCAGGCGGCCGAGGCGCTGCTGGCGGGCCGCATCGACACGGCAATCATCGACACGGCCTGGGATTCGCCCGCCGTGCAGCGCCTGCTTGCGGACCCGTCCATCAACCTGATGAGCTTCCCGCGCGCCGAAGCCTACGTCGCGCTGCTCCCGTTCCTCAGCAAGGTCGTGCTGCCGATGGGCGTGGCCAACCTGGCGGACAATCGACCGCCGACCGACATCGTGCTGATCGCGCCGAAGGCAAGCCTCGTCGTTCGCCGCGACCTGCATCCGGCCTTGCAGTACCTGTTGATCGACGCGGCGACGAAGATCCACGGCGGGCCCGGGATCTTCAACGGTCCAGGCGTGTTCCCGGCGCCGGAAATGATCGACATCCCGCTCAGCGACGAGGCGCACCACATGTATCGCAGCGGGCCGAGCTTCCTGCGCCGCCACCTGCCGTTCTGGCTGGCCGAGCTCGCGCAGCGGCTGTTGCTGCTCATCGTGCCGCTGGTCGGCGTGATCTACCCCGTCGTGCGGTTCGCGCCGGATGCCTGGCGCTGGCGACAGGAGCGGCGCGTCCGCAACATGTACCGCGAGCTGCGCCGCATCGAGCGGGGGCTGAGGGAGTCCGGCGACACGACGCGCCGGGCCGAGTGGTTCGCGCGGCTCGACGACCTCGAGGCGCGCGCCGCGCTCACCAGGCTGTCCGATGCCTTCGGCGCGCCCTTGTACGAGCTGAAGCAGAACATCCGCTTCGTGCAGGAACGCTACGGTCAGTACATCCCCGCTTCGTAGAGCAGTTCGTCCTGCTCCTCTTCCGCCAGCTTCGGGCAGTGCCGCGAGACGCCGCAGAGAAATCCGACCAGGTACGGCGCGTGCAATCCCAGGAGGAGCTTGCCGGTCGTGAGCAGCGCGACGGACGTCGCACGCTCGGGATCGGCCCACACGAAGTTGTTGGCGAAGCCGAGGTGCCCGTACGCCTTCGAGGTGTCCGGGCCGTACATGCCGAAGGGGCTCGCGCCGAGCATCATGCCCGCCGAGTAGCGCAGCGGGATCATCAGCGAGCGGTCGATCTCGGGCTTGCCCACTTCGGCAATCGCCTTCCGCACGGTCAGCGGCTGCAGGATCCGCTGGCCGTCGAGTTCGCCACCGTTCAGCAGGCACTGGAAGAAACGCGAGCACTCGTCCGCGGTGCCGACGCCGTTGCCGGCCGGGATCACGGCGCGGTAATAGCGCGGGTCGTTCGAGAGCGTCACCGCGTGCTCCAGCGTCGTGCCGATCGCGCGGCTGAGGTACATATCCACGGGCGCGTCGATCTTGAAGCCCGTCGCGTAATTGCGGGCGATGCGCGAGAACGCCGCGCCGCGCGCGCCGAAATCGAGCGAGGGCAGGCCCAGCGGCCGGCTGAAGTTCTGGCGGAAGAAGTTGCGGAAGCCCTGCTTCGCGACCTTCTCCACGAGGTCGGCGACGACGAACCCCGCCGTGAGCGCGTGATAGGCGTGATGCTGGCCCGGCTTCTCCGGCGCCGAGCGGTAGATGAGGCGCAGGATCTCCTTGTGGTCGAGCAGGAGTTCCGCGACGTCCACGCCTTGCGTCGGGATCGTCGGGATGCCTGCCTTGTGGCAGAGCAGCTGGTAGATCGTGATGTCGCGCTTGCCGTTCTGCCCGAACTCCGGGATGTAGTGGCTCACAGGGTCGAGGAGGCTCAGCAGCTTGCGCTCGGAGAGCAGGTGCACGGCCATCGCCGCCATCGCCTTGCTCGCCGAGAAGATGCAGACCGGCGTGTCGGGCGTCATCGGCACCGGCTTCCCGTCGCCGTCGCCGGGACCGTTGCCCCGTGCGTGGCCGATGGCCCGCTTCAGCACGACCTCGCCGTGCCTGCGCACCACGAGCGAGATGCCCGGGTGCATGCCCGTCGCGTACATTTTCTCGATGGTGCCCCAGATCGCATCCACGCCTTCGCGCGTCATTCCGACGCGTTCGGGCTCGCGCTCCTCGTCGGTCGCGATCGTCGTGACGCTGGCGAGGTCGCGCGGGACTTTGGCGCCGTCCACCACGAGCTGGCGGAGCGGGGCGGGCACGTATCGAACTGCACTCAGCATCGCGTTTCCTCCCTGTTTTCCAACCGTCCGCGCAGCACCGCCGCGCGCACGAGGGCGAGGCGGTCGTTGCCGAAATACATGTCGCCGCCGCCGACGAAGATGGTCGGCGAACCGAAGCCGCCGCGAGCGATGACCTCGTCGGTATTGGCCTTGAGGCGGGCCTTGACCTCGGGCCGCGCGATGCCCTCGAAGAACCGCTGCGGCTCGACGCCCACGCGCCCGCACAGGTCGGCGAGCACGTCGTCCTGCGAGATATCCCGGTCGTTTGTCCAGTACGCCTCGAAGACGGCCGAGGCGAACGGCACCAGCTTGCCTTCCGGCTCGAGCAGGATGCAGCCGCGCATCGCCTTCACACTGTTCACCGGGAAGACGCGCGGGGGAAAGACGATCTTCAGGCCGGCCAGCCGGGCCCAGTCCTGAAGGTCCTTCAGCTGGTAGGCTTTCTTGGCCGGCACCCCGCGGTCCCGGAATTCGTAGACGCTGGGGTTCACGGCGTTGAAAATCCCGCCCACCAGCACCGGGCGCCACCGGATATCGACGCCGAGCTCGTGTGCCAGGGGCTGGATGTTGTGAAACGCCAGCCAGGTCCACGGGCTCGAGCAGTCGAAGAAGAATTCGATCATGCTCGGATGCTCTCAGAACCTTCGCAGACCGTCACTACGATGATTGACCTATACACCGCAGCGACCCCGAACGGCCACAAGGTATCCATCGCGCTCGAGGAACTCGGTCTGCCCTACGCGGTTCACGTGGTGAACCTGGCCGAGCTCGAGCAGAAACGCCCCGAGTTCCTGAAGATCAGCCCGAACGGCCGCATTCCGGCCATCGTGGACCGCGAGCTCGACGATTTCGCCGTATTCGAGTCCGGCGCGATTCTCGTTTATCTCGCCGAAAAGACGGGACGCCTGATGCCCTCGGACGTGAGGGGCCGCTCCCGGGTCATGCAGTGGCTGATGTTCCAGATGGCCGGGATCGGCCCGATGATGGGGCAGGCCAACGTATTCTTCCGTTACCTGCCCGAGAAGATCCCGCTGGCCATCGACCGTTATCAGGCGGAGACGCGGCGGCTGTTCGAGGTGCTCGATCGCCAGCTGGCGGACCACGAATACCTCGCGGGCGAATACTCGATCGCCGACATCGCCAACTGGGCGTGGGTCCGGACGCACAAGTGGTCCGGCGTGACCATCGAAGGCCTCGAGCATCTCGGCCGATGGATGGGCGCTCTCTCCGTCCGGCCCGCCTGTCAGCGCGGCATCAACATTCCGCCGCGACCCGAACGCGTCGAAGGTGGCAGGGGTACGGAGAGATTCATCGAAGAAGCCCGGAAGATGGTCGAGACCGGCCGGCGTCCGGCCTGAGCCACGTCTCGTCCAGCGACCAGCGCCCCGCACCGAACACCGCGACGACCGCGAGCAGGCTGCCCCAGAGGTAGTGCTGCCCGAGCGCAGCCTCGAAGCCTTCGCTCAGGAGCACGTTCGCGTAGGACACCACGGCGATCACGTTGACGGCCGAGAGCCCGACTGCCGCGTAGCGCGTCGCGAGACCCGCGATCAGGAGCGTCGGGAACACGATCTCGCCGGCTGCACCGGCCACCGCCGCAACGTCGGGCGGCAACAGCGGAACGTGGTATTCGTCGCGGAACAGGTCGAGCGTGTTGCTCCAGTTGGAGACCTTGAGCCAGCCCGACTTGAGGAACTGCCACGACACGTAGCATCGAATCGCCAGGAGCAGGGGCGATGCGAGCCACGCGGCGACGCGCGCCGCAAACGCGTTGGCGCGGCCGAGGGCAGCAGTGATGCTCACGCGACGTCGCCTGCCGCGGGGGCGGCCAGTCTGGTCACGAGCCCCTCCCCGAACAGCCAGCCGAGCACGCCCGGCAGTCGTTCGATTTCGAGGCCCGAATCTTCGATTGCACCGGCGAGCGTCGCGCCGCCGGCCAGGGCCGAGACGAACGCGAACTGGTCTGCCGGAACCGAATGCAGGACGAGCCCGGCGTCATTGCATGCCACGACCACGTGCTGGGCGCCGAGCGCTGGATCGACCGGGTTACCCGGCGCGTCGGGCTGGTTCGCCTGCCAGACGGACCAGACCGGGAACGTCGAGTCCACGAGCCTCAGGCCTGGTTGCAGCGTGAGTGAGGCGTCCGGCAGTTGCTCGGCCCCGACATCCGCAAGGACCGCGGTGTCGAGCGGCACCGCCCCTGCGCAGAGCAGTGCTTCCTCGCAGGCCCACTCCAGCCGGGCGAGATCCGCGAGCCACTCGTAGTCCCCGCCCGCCACCCGCGCGCCGAGCCAGGCCGGAAACGCCTCGCCGACCCAGTGCAGGTCGCCGCAACGCGAGGGGTGTTCCGCCCGGTACTCCAGCGCGAGCCGGCGAAAGTGCGCCTCGCCGACGCGCCGCCGGATGACCGGGAAGGTCCGCTCGAGAGCACCCTCGAACATCGAGCGCACGTTGTTGCGGTAGACCTGCACACGCGACGCCGGTGCAATGCCGTCGTCCACGACGCAGCGGGCGAACTCGTCGAGCGATGCGTCGCGGTCCTGCCTACCGGCGCAAATGATCGCAGCAAGACCTGCCTGCAGCGCCGCAAGCGAGCCGTGGTCAGGCGGCGAGTCCACGTTTCCTCTCCAGGCGGGCGTCGGCCTTGCGCGCCTCGGCGACCAGCACCTCGAGCGCCGGCACGTCGGTGTCCCATTCGATCAGCGTCGGCACCGGGCCGAGGCGTTCGATCGCGCGTTCGTACAGCGTCCAGACCTCGGCGCTCACGGCGGAGCCGTGATCGTCGATCGCCAGCTCGCGCTCGCCGACACGGTTGCGGCGGTGGCCGGCCAGATGGATCTCCTGCACGGCCCCGCGCGGCACGCGGGCGATGAATTTCCCGGCGTCGAGGCCGAGGTTGATCGAGTTGACGTAGACGTTGTTGACGTCGAGGAGCAGGCCGCAGCCGGAGCGCTCGACCACGGCGGCGAGGAATTCCCACTCCGTCAGTCGCGAGGCGGAGTAGGCGAAATACGAGCTCAGGTTTTCGACGAGGATCTGGCGACCGAGGTAGTCCTGGACCTCGCGAACCCGGGACGCGAGGTGGTCGACCGCTTCCTCGGTATACGGCAGGGGCAGCAGGTCGTTGAAGTGTTCGCCCGCGGCGTGGCCCCAGCACGCGTGCTCGCTGACGAGCGCGGGTTCGAAGCGATGGATGGCGCGCTTCACCCGCGCGAGGTGACCACGATCGAGCGGCGCCACCGAGCCCAGTCCGAGACCGACTCCGTGCAGGCTGATCGGGTAGTGCGCACGCACCCGCTCCAGTGCCTGCACTGCCGGACCGCCGTCGTGGAAGTAGTTCTCCGTGTGCGCCTCGAACCACGCGACCGGCGGCTGCCGGGTGGCCACCTCGTCGTGATGCACGGAGCGCAGACCGATCCCGGCCCGTGCCGGGATCGGTCCGTCCGGGAGCGTATCGTGTAGCGCGTCCCCCATCGCGACGTTACTTCTTGGGCGCCTCGGTCTTGCCGCCCATCTTTTCGCAGTCGGCTTTCGGCATGTGGACCCACTCGTTCGGGTCGTTGTCCTTCTTCGCCTGGCCGGCGCACGAATGGCCGTTCCCGGCGCAGTCGTTCTTGCCGGCCTTGGCCACGCCGTAGCACTTGTCCTTCGACGGGGCGTCCCCGGCGGTGGCGCTCATCGAGCCCGCCGCCAGGAAGCTGCCCACGGCCGTCGCGATCGCAAGCTTCTTCAGGTTCATCGGATTCACTCCTCGCTGGGTTGATGTGGGTCCGGGCGGGGCAGCGTGCACTGCAACAGGACACGCTCGACACCGCTTCGACCAATAGACCCGTTCGCTGGCCAGATTGTTTCGGATG
>JBBIVG010000108.1:0-9845 GCA_037439865.1 Nevskiaceae bacterium | reverse complement strand
AGTCCTTCAGGTTGAACTTCGGGCCGAGTTCGGTCCTGGCCTTCTCCCGCAGCTCGAGGATCTTGAGCTGGCCGACCTTGTATGCGCAGGCCTGGCCCGGGAGCCCCATGTAACGCTCGACCTCGGAGGTCGCGTCGCTCTCGGCAGTGCCGGTCGTATCGACCATGTAGGCGATGGCCTGCTCGCGCGTCCAGCCTTTCGCGTGCAGGCCCGTGTCCACGACGAGCCGTGCGGCGCGGAACAACTCAGCCTGCAGGCGCCCCAGGTCGCCGAACGGGTCGTCCTTGTAAAAGCCGATTTCCGCCGCGAGACGCTCGGCGTACAGCGCCCAGCCCTCGGCGTAGGCGGAGTAGATCGTCTGCTGGCGGATGAGCGGCAGCCCCTTCAGTCCCATCGCGGTGGCGATCTGGAAGTGATGGCCGGGAATGCCCTCGTGCACGGCGAGTGTCTTCATTCCCCAGGTCGGCGTCTCCGCGGTGTCGCGCAGGTTGGCGAAGAACGTGCCCGGGCGCGAGCCGTCCATCGCCGCCGGGTTGTAGTACGCACCCGCGGATCCCTTCTCGGCCGAGACGGGCACGCGCTCGACCGCGAGCTTGCCCGGCGGAATGGTGCGGAAGTACTCGGGCATGCGGGCCGAGATGTCGTCCAGTATTGCGCGATACTTCGCAAGCAGCTGCGCCCGACCCTCATCCGTGTTCGGCAGCAGGAACCGCGGGTCCTCGCCGAGCGCCTTCATGCGCTGGGCGACGGTCCCTTCCGTCAGCCCCTGGCTCCTGAGCAGCGTGTCCATCTCGCTCTCGATGCGCGCCACTTCGGCGAGGCCGAGCTGGTGCACCTGCTCCGGCGTGTAGTCCGTGGTCGTGAACTCCTTGAGCATTGCCTGGTAATAGGCGGCGCCGTCCGGCAGTCGACCGACCCCGGCGGCCACGCCGGCCGACTTCGGCCGCTCGGCCACCAGCGCCTCGCGCATGCGCTGGTAAGCCGGGTACACGCCGTTCGTGACGGCGGCCACGGCCCGGTCGCGCAGGTCGGCCTGCAGCTTTGCGTCGATGCCCTTCGCCTTCTGCATGCGCTCCAGGAAGGTCGTCACGAGCGGACTGTCGGCCGGCTTCGGCCGGATGGTGTCGTCGATGACCACGATCGACTTCTCGAGCAGCGACGGCGGCAGCACGACGCCCATGGACGACTGGCGCTGCATTTCGGCCGTGAGCGCGTCGAGCTTGCCGCCCATGGCCTCGAGGCGTGACAGGTAATTACGCGCCGTCTTCTCGTTCTTCACGACGTGCTGCGTTTCCATGAAGCTCGCGAGCTGCACCTGCGTGCCCCACATCGGGGCGATCGGGTAGAGCCCCTCGGAGGACAGCCACGGGAACTTCCGGAACTGGGCCTGGGAGCCGTAGAAGTCGACCAGGATGTCGTAGGTGATCTGGTCCTGCACCCCGAGCCGGGACCGGTCGAACTCCTTGACCTCGGCCAGCGACTTGTCGGCGAAGTCGTAGTCCGAGTCGCGCTTCTCGACGCCCACCGCCGCGAGCCGGCCGGAGTGGCGATCGAAGACCGTCCCGTCGGCGATGCCGACCTGCGTGAAGAGCTCCGGATTGCGGACCAGGAAGAAGAACGCCTGGCGGTTCGCGAGCTCGTTGATGGTGAAGGGGTGGCCCCAGATGACCCGGTAACCCGCGTAGGCGCCGACCAGGACCAGGACAAGCGCCGTCCAGCCCAGGACCTTGAGGAACTTCTTCATGCGAGTCTCCGCCAGGAACAGGTCGCGGAGGCTAGCCGCGCGGCGGGGGCCGGGCAAGCCGGCTGCGACCAGTCCCGCGACGAGCCGTTGCCGATAAGATAGGGCTTCCCACCCGCCTGCAGGCCCGCCCATGAGCACCAAGCCGCCGTGCGCCGAGCAAGAACGCCTCGCCGAATGCAGCGGAAAGGGCGCGCCGTGGAAGCAGTGGGGCCCGTACCTGAGCGAGCGGCAATGGGGGACCGTGCGCGAGGACTACAGCGAGGACGGCAATGCCTGGGACTACTTCCCGCACGACCAGGCGCGCTCGCGGGCCTATCGGTGGGGGGAGGACGGGCTCGGCGGGATCAGTGACGCGGAGCAGCGCCTGTGCTTCGCGCTCGCGCTCTGGAACGGGCGCGACCCGATCCTGAAGGAACGCCTGTTCGGGCTCACGAACAGCGAGGGCAACCACGGCGAGGACGTCAAGGAGTACTACTTCTACCTCGACAGCACGCCGACGCACTCCTACATGAAGTTCCTGTACAAGTACCCGCAGGCGGCCTATCCGTACTCGGATCTCGTGGAGGAGAACCGGCGTCGCGGACGCAGCGCCCACGAGTACGAGCTGCTCGACACGGGCGTCTTCGACGCGGACCGGTATTTCGACGTGTTCGTCGAATACGCGAAGGCGACGCCGGACGACGTCCTCGTCCGCATCACGGTCTGCAACCGCGGCCCCGACGCCGCGTCGCTCCACCTGCTGCCGACCCTCTGGTTCCGCAACACGTGGACGTGGCAAGAGGCTGCAGAGCGTCCGCTCCTCTCCGCCGCCGACGGGTCCGTGATCGTCGCGCGGCATGCCGGGCTCGGACGGCTCGAGCTCGTCTGCGACGGGGCGCCGGAATTCCTGTTCACGGAGAACGAGACGAACAACGCGCGGCTGTGGGGCACCGGCAACGCTTCCCCTTACGTCAAGGACGCCTTCCACGAGTACGTCGTCAACGGCCGACGGGAAGCGGTGAACCCCGCGCGCAGCGGCACCAAGGCCGCCGCGCACTACGTGCTCGAGGTCCCGGCACGCGGCGAGCGCACGGTTCAGCTGCGACTCTCGCCACGGCTCGCCCCCGCGTCCGGCCTGGGGTTCGACCGCATATTTGCCGACCGCATCCGGGAGGCCGACGAGTTCTACGACCGCATCACGCCGGACCGGCTGGGCGAGGACGAGCACCGGGTCATCCGGCAGGCGCTCGCCGGCATGCTGTGGTCCAAGCAGTACTACTACTTCGACCTCGACCGCTGGCTTTCCGAGCACGGGTCGAACCCGGTGCGCGGCGCCTTCACGCGCCGCACGCGCAACGTGGACTGGTTCCACATGCGCAACAGCGACGTGATCTCGATGCCCGACAAGTGGGAGTACCCGTGGTACGCAGCGTGGGACCTCGCGTTCCATACGCTGGCGCTATCGATGGTGGACGTCGACTTCGCGAAGGAGCAGCTCGAACTGATGCTGCGCGAGGTGTACCTGCACCCGAGCGGGCAGATACCGGCCTACGAGTGGAACTTCGGCGACGTGAACCCGCCGGTGCACGCGTGGGCGACGCTGTTCGTCTTCAGCGTCGACCGCGGCCGCACCGGGCGCGGCGACATCGATTTCCTCCGCCGCAGTTTCCAGATGCTGCTCTTCAACTTCAACTGGTGGCTGAACCGCAAGGACCCGACCGGCCGCAGCGTGTTCACGGGCGGCTTCCTCGGGCTCGACAACATCGGGGTGTTCGACCGCAGCGCGCCGTTGCCGACAGGCGGGCACCTCGAGCAGGCGGACGGCACGGCATGGATGGCGCTGTACTGCCAGAACATGCTCGAGATCGCGCTCGAGCTCGCCGCGGAAGACCCGGAATTCGAGGACCTCGCCTACAAGTTCGCGGAGCACTTCCTCTGGATCGCAAACGCGATGGACCGCATCGGCGAGCACAAGGACGAGATGTGGGACGAGACCGACGGTTTCTTCTACGACGTGCTGCGGCTGCCCGACGGACGCGCCGGCCGGCTCAAGGTGCGATCGATGGTCGGCCTCCTGCCGCTTTGCGCTGCGACCGTGTTCCCGACGGACGTGGCTGAGCGCTTCCCGGACCTCATGCGACGTCTCGGGGATTTCCTCGACCGCAACCCCGACCTGAAGCGGCTCCTGAACCCGGCCGCCCAGGGCCGGACCGGGCGGCCGCTGCTCTCGTTGCTCGACGAGTCGAAGCTGCGCCGCGTGCTGGCGCGCATGCTCGATGAGAACGAGTTCCTCGGCCCCGGCGGCATACGCTCGCTGTCGCGCCACCACCTCGATCACCCCTTCGTCGTGCACCTCGACGGCCAGGAGTACGAAGTGCGCTACCTGCCCGCCGAGTCCGACAGCGGCATGTTCGGCGGCAACTCGAACTGGCGCGGGCCGGTCTGGATGCCGGTGAACGCCCTCATCATCCGGGCCCTGCTGCAGTTCTACCAGTACTTCGGCGACGGCTTCCGCATCGAGTTCCCGACCGGCTCCGGCCGCGAGCTCACGCTGTTCGAGGTCGCACACGAACTCTCCGCGCGACTCGCGGGAATCTTCCTGCGCGGGCCGGATGGCAGGCGGCCGGTGTACGGCGGGTCGGAGAAATTCCAGGCGGA
Organism: Nevskiaceae bacterium; assembly: GCA_037439865.1. Taxonomy (GTDB): domain Bacteria; phylum Pseudomonadota; class Gammaproteobacteria; order Steroidobacterales; family Steroidobacteraceae; genus RPQJ01. The sequence continues at coordinate 5,464 of JBBIVG010000108.1, read as the reverse complement.
CCCGCACTGGCGCGACCTGCTGCTCTTCTACGAGTATTTCCACGGCGACAACAGCGCCGGCATCGGCGCGAGCCACCAGACCGGCTGGACCGGCGTGGTCGCGCGGTTCATGCAGCTCTTCGGCTACCTGCGCGCCGGGGACCTGCTGCAGGCGCGCGACGGTCGGCCCGTGGCGCGTTACTACCTCGAATAGCACGGCCCAGGGCCGCGCACTGGCATACCATCCCCCGGATCCCACGCTGGAGACACGCATGAGCGTCAAGAAACTGTTCGACCTGACGGGCAAGATCGCGGTCATCACGGGCGGCTCGCGCGGGCTCGGCCTGCAGATGGCCGAGGCGCTCGGCGAAATGGGCGCGAAGCTCGCGATCTCGGCGCGCAAGGCCGACGAGCTCGAGGAGGCGCGCAAGCACCTCGAGGCCCAGGGCATCGAAGTTTTCACGGTGACGAACGACCTGGGCAAGCCCGGCGCGCCGAAGAGCCTGGTGGACGCCGTGCTGGAGCACTACGGCACGATCGACGTGCTGGTCAACAACGCGGGCGCGACGTGGGGCGCCCCGGCCGAAGACTACCCGGACGAGGCCTGGCGCAAGGTGATGAACCTGAACGTGGACGCGCTCTTCTTCCTCACCCGCGAAGTCGCGAAGCGCGTGATGATCCCAAAGCGCTCGGGAAGGATCATCGTCATCTCCTCGGTCGCAGGGTTGAGCGGCGGCTTCCCGGGCATGAACACGATCGCGTACTACGCGAGCAAGGCGGCCGACGTCAACCTGGTGCGGGCGCTGGCGTCCGAGTGGGGCAAGTACGGCATCAACGTGAACGCAATCTGCCCCGGCTTCTTCCCGACCAAGATGTCGCAGGGACTCCTGTCCGTCATCGAGAAGCCGGCCCTGACGATGACCCCGCTCGGCCGCCTCGGCGGCGGCGAGGACCTCAAGGGCACGGTGCTGCTGCTCGCCTCCGATGCGGGCGCGTACATCACGGGCCAGCACATCGCGGTGGACGGTGGCATGTCGGCCGTCTGATGCATCGCCCTGCTACGACCCACTGCCCTGCCCGAGGACGCGCATGAAAAGCCTGCTCTGCACCGAGCTTGGACCGCTCGACCGGCTCTCCATCCACGACGTTGCGACGCCCGAGCCAGGTCCGCGGCAGATCCGCATCGACATCAAGGCGGCGGCGCTCAATTATCCCGACGCCCTGATGGTGCAGGGCCTCTACCAGGTGAAGCCGCCGCTGCCGTTCGCTCCGGGCAGCGAGTTCGCTGGCGTAGTCTCCGCGGTCGGGCCGGAGGTGACGCGTTACAAGGTCGGCGATCGCGTGGTCGCGCTCGGGCTGGGCGGATTCGCGGAAGAAGCGGTGGTCGACGAGATGCGCGTGATGCCGCTGCCGCCCGGCATGGACTTCGAGACGGGCGCCGCGACGTTCCTGACGTACTGCACGTCGCTCAGGGCGCTGAAGGACTGCGGCCACCTGCAGCCAGGCGAGTCGGTGCTGGTGCTCGGCGCCTCCGGCGGCGTCGGCATCGCGGCCATCGAGATCGCCAAGGCGATGGGCGGCAGGGTACTGGCGGCTGCCTCGAGCGCGCTGTCCCCGCCACCGACCACCAGCACGCGATGCTCGAGGCCTGCCGCAAGGCCGGCGCCGACGCGACGGTGGATTACACGACACAGAACCTGCGCGACGCGGTGAAGGACTTCACGGGCGGCAAGGGCGTTGACGTCGTGTACGACCCGGTCGGTGGCGACTACTCCGAGCCGGCCCTGCGCTCGACCGGCTGGCGCGGCCGCTTCCTCGTGGTCGGCTTCGCCGCGGGCACCATCCCGAAGATCCCGCTCAACCTCGCGTTGCTGAACGAGCGCTCGATCGTCGGCGTGTACTGGGGCGAGTCGCTGGTACGCGATCCCGCCGGCCACGTCCGCAACGTGAAACAGCTGCTCGAGTGGTTCGCCGCCGGCAAGGTCCGACCAATGATCAGCGAGCGCGTGCCCCTCGGGGGCGCCGCGGCCGCGATGGGCCGGATGCTGCAGCGTCAGGTGGTGGGCAAGGTGGTCGTGCTGCCCGAGGCCTGACGGCTCACTCGCGGACGCCGGTCTGGCGCATCTTCTTCGCCGCCGCCGCTTCCTTGGCGGCCTCCTTCGCGGCCTCCGCGTTCCCGAGGCGGTCGAAGGTCCAGCGCAGCACCTCGTACGGACCTTCGAACAGCGCGTAGGGATAGCGGAAAGAGATTCGCGTGTAGCCCGCGCCCGCCCCGTCGTAGAAACCGTTTACCACGGCCATGTTCGACCAGGCGATCGCATCCTCGTAGCGCCGGGCGTTGAAGGCCGCGAATCCCGCGAGCCAGGCGAGCTCCGCGGTGGCCGGCCGCAGCGCCAGGCCCTGCGCGCACATGTCGATCGCCTCGTTCCAGCGCTTGAGCGAGCAGTAGCAGTCGGCCGCCCGATAGCAGGCCCAGGCGCCCTCCTCGTTCCAGCCGCGCAGCGCAGCGCAGGCCTTGAACGCCTCGATCGCCTCCTCGTAGCGGCGCAGGTCGTGCAGCGACGCCCCGAGGTAGTAATGCCAGCGCGGCACGTCCGGGTGCTCGCGCACGTACTCCTCGAGGACGGCTGCATCGCGCTCGAACTTCGCACGCAACGCGGCAGCGTCCTTGGCGAGTTCCTCGAAGCGCACGCCCTGCAGGATCTCCGACTCTCCTGCGCGCTGGCCCTCCAGAGCCTCGTGCGTCGGCCCGACCCAGTGCATCCTGGTGGGCACCCGGACGATGCGCTCCTTCGAGTAGGAGCCGTCCACGTGCCCGATCAGGAGCACTTTCGACCGGCTCTTTGCAAGCAGCTTGTGCAGGTCCACGCCGTCGTCGAACACCAGTCGCTCGTCCGTGTCCACGGTGACGGCCCACTTCGCGCCCGCTTCCACGGCGGCCTCCAACGCGAAGTTACGCGCGGCCGAGAAGTCGTTCCGCCAGGGGAACTCGCGCACGACGAGCTTGTCGCCGGCCACCTCGCGGGCGACGGCCAGCGTGTCGTCCTTCGTTCCGGTGTCGATCACGATGCAGCGATCCACCTGCTGCACCACGGACGCGAGGGCGTCGCGGATGATGTCGGCGTTGCTGCCCGTGAGTGTGGTCGAGACGATCATGGCGCGCCGTCAATTGTTACCGATGCGCCAGCGCCCTGCTAGGCTTGGCGACTCGACCCGAAGACAGGGAGACCCCGATGCCGACCAGTGCCGAATTCCTCTCACCCGTGCTCGCACTCGTCGCGTGGACGCTCGTGATGTGGATCTGGATGTACGCGACGCGCATTCCCGCGATGAAGGAAGCGGGCCTCGACCCCCAGGAGGCGGCCTACCCCGGCACGTGGGCGCACCGCCTGCGTCCCGGCGTGCGATCGGTGGCGGACAACTACAACCACCTGCACGAGCAGCCGACGATCTTCTACGCCCTGATGTTCTTCGCCGCGCTCACCGGCGGTGGGGACGCATTCGCAATGCAGCTCGGGTGGGCGTACGTGGGGCTTCGCGTCGTGCATTCGCTGGTGCAGGCCACGTTCAACCGGGTGGTCGTGCGCTTCTCGATCTTTGCGCTCGGCTCGATCGTGCTGATGGTGTTCACCGTCCGGGAACTCGCACGCGTCTTCTAGCGACGCCCGGCGGGGGTTGCTACTCGCGGTAGTGGCAACCCCGGCTCTCGCGGTTCTCCCAGGCAGCGAGCGTGACGATCAGCGCCACGCGGATGGAGTTGCGCAGCCCGATCAGCTCGTCCGAAAGCACGGCCGCGCGGTAGAAGCGCTCGATCTCGACTTCGAGGTTGCGCAGGTCGCGGATCGCGCGCGCCAGGCGTGGCGACGTGCGCACGAGCCCGACGTAGTTCCACATGATGTTCTTGATCGAGCTCACGTCCTGTGCGACCAGGGCCGGGTCGGGCTCCTGGCCGCCCGTGGGCTTCCAGGGCGGGATGTCGTCGTAGAGCGCCGCGCCGCGCGGCTCGAGACTGTCGACGAGGTGCTGTGCCGAGCGGTGGCCCCAGACGAGGCCCTCGAGCAGCGACGTGCTCGCGAGCCGGTTCGCGCCGTGCACGCCGGTGCAGGAGACCTCGCCCACGGCGTACAGCCGCTGCAGGGTGCTCTGCCCGTGCTCGTCCACCCAGACGCCGCCGCAGGAGTAATGCGCGGCCGGCACGACCGGGAGCAGGTCCCGGGTGATATCGATGCCGTACTCGAGGCAGCTGCGGTGCATCTCCGGGAACTCGGCGCGGATCCGCTCGACCGGGATGTAGGACGCGAGGTCGAGGTAAACGTTCTTGACCCCACGCCGCAGCATCTCCGAATGGATGCCGCGCGCCACGACGTCGCGCGGGGCGAGGTCCTTCCACTCCGGGTCGTACCGCTCCATGAACGTGCGGCGATGCTCGTCCACCAGCCGCGCGCCCGCACCGCGCACCGCCTCGGTGATGAGAAAGCACGGCGCGCTGCGGTGATAGAAGGCGGTCGGGTGGAACTGGACGTACTCGGTATTGATCACGCGCGCCCCGGCGCGATACGCCATGGCCAGCCCGTCGCCGCGGGACCCGGCCGGATTCGTCGTGCGCAGGTAGATCTGGCCGAGGCCGCCGGTCGCGAGGATCGTCGCGCGCGCGAAGCACCGCACGACCTCTCCCGTTGCCTGGTCGAGCACGTAGGCGCCCACGCACGACACCGTATCGTAGATGGCGCGACGGTCGCGCCCGTGGTGCGCGGGCGTCAGCAGGTCGACGGCCGTGTGCTGCGTCAGGAAGCGTACGTGCGGATGGCGCCTGAGCTCGGCGATGAGTGCGTTTTCGATGGCGCGCCCCGTGGCGTCCGCCGAGTGCACGATGCGCGGCAGCGAATGCCCGCCCTCGCGGCCGAGCGCGAGCGAGCCGTCCGGCCTGCGGTCGAACGGCACCTTCAGGCGGTCGATGAGCACGGACTGCACGAGCTGCGGGCCGGTCCGCGCGAGGATCTGCACCGCCTGCTCGCGGCAGATGCCCGCCCCGGCGTGCAGCACGTCCTGCACGAGCAGCTCCGGCGAGTCACCCTCGCCCGTGAAGATGATGCCGCCCTGCGCCCAGTAGGTGTTCGACTCGGCGGCATCGTCGGCGCGCGTGACGATCACGACATTGAGCCCGGCATCCGCCAGCTCGAGCGCGGCCGTGCCGCCGGCGATGCCGCAGCCGATGACCAGGATGTCGGTGTGAATCGGCGGCTTCAATCGATCTTCGGCCCGATGGCGAGCATGCGCTCGACCGCCCGCAGCGCGCGCACCCGGATGTCCTCCGGTACGTCGATCACCCAGCGCATATGCTGCAGCGAGTCGCGCGTGTGCTCGAGCGTGATCTCGTTCATGTGCGGGCAGCGGTGGCTGCAGAGCCGCAGCATCTCCTTCTCCGGGTGCGCGGCGACGATGTTGTCGCCCATCGAGCACTCCGTGAGCAGCAGGTAGCGCTTCG
>JBBIVG010000107.1:0-9853 GCA_037439865.1 Nevskiaceae bacterium | reverse complement strand
AGGCGTTCTTGGTGAAGGCCGCGGCCGTCGCTTCCGGGTCGTGCCAGTATCCCGGCGTCACGCCCGGTCCACGGACCTGGATCTCGCCCACGGTTCCGCAAGGCAATTCGCTGCCTTGCTCGTCGCCGATCTGCACCTTGACGTGCATCAGCGGGTGGCCGGCCGAGCCGATCTGCTCGCGTGCCTTCTCGGGTGGCGTGAATGACACGCTGAACGCTTCGGTCATGCCGAACGATTGCGACAGGACCTGCCCGTGCTCGGCCCAGACCTCGAGCAGGTGGAGTGGAACCGGCGCTGCACCCACCCCCGCGACCTCGAGCGTCGGGAAGGTCGCGTTGGCGAACTCGGGGAGCTGGCTCATCAACGCATAGGTCGTCGGCACGCCTACCGTGTGCGTGATCTGCATGCCCGGGTCCATCAGCAGGCGCAGGCATTCACGGGGGTCGAACGTCTTCATCACGACGACGGCGCCACCGTAGTGGAACTGCGGCATGGCCACCGCATTCAGTCCCGCGGCGTGAAACAGGGGCGAGTAGGTGAGGGTGCGCGTGCCGGCCCGGACGCGGGCGTGCAGCGCCGCGTGCAGGACGATGTTGAGCGTCATGCGGTGGTTGTAGATGACGCCCTTCGGCCGGCCGGTCGTGCCGGAGGTGTACAGCAGCATGTTGATGGTGTCGAAGACCACGTCTTCCATCAGTACGTGCGGCTGGTGTGCGCCGATGAGTTGCTCGTACCCGCAAGCGGCGTCGCCCGGCCTGCGCATCACGGTCGGGGCGTGGCTCTGAGAAAGCTGTGGCTCGAGCTCGGCATCGTGCAGTACGACCCGCGGCTCGCAGTGCTCGACGATGGCCGACGTCTCGTGCGGTGACAGGCGCCAGTTGATCGGCACGAACACCGCGCCGAGCTTCCAGCACGCGAACATCGCCTCGAAGTGGTCCGTGCTGTTGTGCGCGAGGAAGCCGACGCGGTCGCCGTGCTCCACGCCGAAGCGCTCGCGCAGCGCGGTCGCGAGGCGCGTCGCGCGGTCGTTGAACTCGCGGTAGGTCAGCCAGCGGCGCGTGGCGACGTCCACCGCCGCGAGTCGGTCCGGGTCGAACTGCGCGTAGTAGGCCAGCCAGTCGAACACGGATTCCATGGCGGTGGAGCCTATTCGACTTGCCGGCCGTTGCGGAAGCTAGGCTGCAGCCAGGGCCTGCCCGAGGTCCTCGACCAGGTCGTCGACGTGCTCGATGCCGATCGAGAGCCGCACCATGTCCTCGCTCACGCCGGACTTCTCGAGTTCGGCCGCATTCAGTTGCCGGTGCGTCGTGCTGGCCGGGTGACAGGCGAGCGACTTCGCGTCGCCGATGTTCACCAGGCGCACGAAGAGCTTCAGCGCGTCCTGGAACCGGGCGCCGCCCGTCCGTCCGCCCTCGATGCCGAAGGTCAGGATGCCCGACGCCCGGCCGTCCATGTATTTCTGTGCCAGCGCGTGGCTCGGGTGGTCGGGCAGGCCGGCGTAGTTGACCCAGCGCACCTTCGGGTGGCTCTGCAGGTAGGTCGCGACGCGGAGCGCGTTGCGGCAGATGCGGTCCATGCGGAGCGCCAGCGTCTCGATGCCCTGCAGGATGAGGAAGCTGTTGAACGGCGAAATCGCGGCGCCCATGTTGCGAAGCGGTACGACGCGCGCGCGCCCGATGTACGCGGCCGGCCCGAAGGCCTCGGTATAGACGACGCCGTGATAGGACACGTCCGGCGTATTGAGGCGCGGAAACCTGTCGGCGTGCGCGTGCCATTGGAACCGGCCGGAATCGACGATCGCCCCGCCGATGCTCGTGCCGTGTCCGCCGAGATACTTGGTCAGCGAGTGAACGACGATGTCGGCGCCGTGCTCGAACGGCCGGCACAGGTAGGGGGTGGGCACCGTGTTGTCCACGATCAGCGGGATGCCGTGGCGGTGCGCAACCTGCGCGAGCGCCTCGAAGTCCGTGACGTTGCCGGCCGGATTGCCGACCGACTCGCAGAAGATGGCGCGTGTCCTGCCGTCCACCAGCTTCTCGAAGGAGGACGGATCGCGGTGGTCGCCGAATTTGACGCTGATGCGGTATTGCGGAAGCGTGTGCGCGAAGAGGTTGAAGGTGCCGCCGTACAGCGCCGACGAGCTGATGATGTTCTGGCCCGCCTCCGTGATCGTCTGGATGGCGTACGTGATGGCGGCCTGCCCGGAGGCCAGCGCCAGGGCACCCACGCCGCCCTCGAGCGCGGCGACGCGCTTCTCGAGCACGTCCGTCGTCGGGTTCATGATGCGCGTGTAGATGTTGCCGGCGACCTTGAGGTCGAAGAGGTCCGCGCCGTGCTGAGTGTCGTCGAAGGCGTAGGACGTCGTCTGGTAGATCGGGACGGCGGCGGCCTTGGTCGTCGGGTCGGGCGAGTAGCCGGCGTGGACGGCGAGGGTTTCGAGCTTCATGGTGTGCCTGCAGCGAATGGTGTTCGGCGATTTTCGCGCAGCCCGGTCCGCTGTGTCGCTTCGTGAGAACCACGTGGCATGGCGCGAGAACTTTCGCCATCGTCATTGGGGGGGGCGGGCCCGGCGATTCGCCGCCAGCGGCCGGGCCGGGCGGGCGGGATTGATCTGAGTCATAGTGGCGCGTCGCGGGTTGCCGGACACTGTCGATCATGGACGGAGAGATACGCGGGGAGCCCAGAGAACTCGTCGTGGCTGCCCGGGCTGGTTTGTCTAACCCCATGAATAGGCTGGTATTAGCGATCTTTATCGCCCTCGTTTCAGCGCGCTGCGAGACGGCGGTCGCACTGCAGCCGGCCGCCGACGAAGGGTCACCCGCGCTCGAGACGGTCACCGTGTACGCGCGCCGCGTCGTGCCAGTGACACGAGTCGCGGCGTCGGTGACGGTGATCACCCAGGACGACATCCAGCGGACGATGGCAGCGGACGTGAAGCATCTGGTCCGCTACGAGCCCGGCCTGAGCGTACGGAGTGATCCGTTCCGCTTCGGCCTCGACACCTTCACCGTCCGTGGCATGACCGGCAACCGAGTGGCCGTCGAGATCGACGGCATCCCGGCAGCGGGCGGCTTCTCGATCGGCAGTTTCTCCGATTCCGGTCGCAGCTTCGTGGACCTCGGCTTCGTGCAGCGCGTGGAGATCCTGCGCGGCCCCGCTTCGTCGCTGTACGGCAGCGACGCGATCGGCGGCGTCGTGGCGATGACGACGTTGTCGGCGGACAACCTGGTGGCTCCCGGGGCGCCTTTCGGGCTGCGGAGCGAGGCCGGGTACTCGAGCGACGACGACGGCTGGCACGCGCTGCTGATCGGAGCCGATCGCATCGGGTCCGCGGACGTGCTGCTCGGCTACGTTCACCGGCAGGGGAGCGAACTCGAGACGGCCGCGGACGTCCCGCCGGACCCGCGCAGTTACGACGCCGATTCCCTGCTCGCGAAGGCGAAGTTCAATGCGATACCCGGCGGTCCGCTCACGCTGACAGCGGAAGGCGGGCGTCTCAGTCAGACCACGGACGTCAACGCGTGGGTAGGCGCGGCGGGCACTCGCTTCGTCAACACCACCGCGTTGAGCGGCGACGACTCGGGCGAGCGATTCCGCACCAGCATCGAGCAGCGCCTGAACGCGACGACCGCCTACGACTCTGCGGACTGGCGATTCTACTGGCAGGGCACCGACACGCAGCAGGACACCTTCGAGCAGCGCAAGGCGGTGCCGCCACGCACGCCCCCCGTCCAGATCGATCGCATGTTCCGGCTGCAGGACCGCACGCTCGGGGCCGAGTTCACCGCGGTGAAGGACCTCGCGCACGGGACAGCTCGGCATGACTTCGTGTACGGCATCGAATTGAGCGGCACGCGCATCGAGGAACTTCGCAACGGAATCCAGACCGACCTCACCACCGGCAAGACGACCAAGACGATCCTCGGCGAGACGTTTCCGCTGCGCGACTTCCCGACTTCCGACGTAACGGAGGCCGGCGTCTTCGCACAGGACGAGATCCGGCTCGAAGGTAGCGCGTGGTCGTTCATCCCGGCCCTGCGCGTGGACTATTACGACCTCTCGCCCAAGGTGGATGCGACGTTTCGCAGGAACAACCCGCATGTCCCGGTGGTCGGACTGAACGACTGGTCGGTGTCGCCGAAGCTCGGTATCACCCGCAGCCTGGGCGACGCACTCACGGCGTACTTCCAGTACTCCCATGGCTTCCGCGCGCCGCCGCCCGAGGACGTCAACATCGGGCTCGACCTGCCGCTCCTGAACATCCGTGCCGTGCCGAACCCGGACTTGAAGCCGGAGACGAGCAACGGCTACGAACTCGGCCTGCGGCTCCGGGACAGCGCGATCAACCTGACCGTGAGCGGCTACTACACGGACTACGACGATTTCATCGAGTCGAAGGTCAACCTCGGCGCGGACCCCGTGACGAAGGTGATCCTGTTCCAGTCGCAGAACATCGCCCGTGCGCGCATCTACGGCACCGAACTTTCCGCCACCGTGAACGCGGGCGAGTGGACGCGCGACCTGGAGGGTTGGAGCACTCGCATCGCCGCCGCATGGTCGCGCGGCACTGACCTCGTGCGGGACGAGCCGTTGAATTCGGTCGATCCGGGCAATGCGGTGATGTCCGTCGCCTACGACACGCCGTCCGGCGCGTGGCGCATGGAACTCGTGGGAACGCTCGTCGCCGCCAAGCGCCAGGTGGATCGAAGCCGCGTCGATCTCTATCGCACCGGATCGTACGGCACGCTCGACGTGCTCGCCCGCGCGGAACTCGGACACGGGCTGTGGCTCGATGCCGGGCTTTTCAACCTCACGGACCGCGCGTACATCGAGTGGGCGGACGTGCGCGGGCGCCCCGTCGGCGATCCCCTGATCCCGTACTACACGCATCCCGGACGCAACGTCTCCCTGACCCTCCATTGGGGTCGATAGCGTGCTTCCGCGTAACAGGTGGTTCATCGTCGCCGCACTGTTCTACGCCCTGTTCGGGGCCACGCTGGGACTCGCCTGGCTCGCCTGGCCCGGACGTCTCCCGGGGCTGGCGTTGCGTGCGCACGCGCACCTGATGCTGGTCGGCTTCGTGGGCATGATGATCTTCGGCATCGGCCTCCACGTACTGCCGCGCTTCACGGGCCGGGCCCTGTTCTCGGACCGCCTGGCCGATGCGAATTTCTGGCTCGCCAACGCGGGACTCCCGGTCCTGGTCTTCGGCTGGCTGGACGGCCTGCCGGCGGCCACCCGGACTGGCGGCCTGCTGCTCTGGGCGGGGTTCCTCGCCTTCGCGGTGAACGTGCTCGGGACCGTGCGTCCGTGGGCGCGGCGGTGAGCGGACATGACTGAATATCGAGGCTGTGAACTGCCCGAGGACCTCTGGTACGACCTCGACTACCTTTGGGCGCGACCGAACGAGGATGGCAGTTTCACGATCGGGCTTACCGACCCCGCCCAGACGATGGCGGGACGCGTGGTGGCCGCGACGTTTCGCAAGCCCGGTACGCATCGGCGGGCGGGACGACACCTCGGCACGCTCGAGTCGGGCAAGTGGGTCGGCGGCATTCCTGCGCCGTTCGACGGCACGATCGAGCGCGTAAACCCAGCCGTCGAGAACGACCCCGGCCTCGTCAACGTCGCGCCGTATTCGGACGCGTGGCTGATGGTCCTCCGGCCGGACGACGTGCAGGCAGTGTATGCGCACCTGGCCACGGGGCAGACAGCAGTCGAGGCGCTCAAGGCCTGGATCGACAAATACGACCTGCAATGCATGCGCTGCACGCAGTGAACACGAAGGTTCAGCTGCTGGTCTCGGAGTGGTGCGAGCCCTGCCGAGGCGCGGAAGCAGTCTGGCGCGAGGCGGCGCGTCGCAAGGACTTCGCGTTCGAGGTGCTGGACGTCGGGCAGCCTGAGGGTCGCGCGATCGTCGCGCGCCACGCCATCAAGACCGTGCCCGCGAGCGTCGTCGACGACGTGCTGAAGGGCGTCGGCGTCCCGACGCTGGCGCAGGCGCTCGAATTCGTGGCCGCGGCGCCGGACCGTGTCGAGCGTCGCGCCGAATTCGTCGGTCTGACGCTCGGCGCGTCGAGCCGGTGGGCCATTTCGGCGTCGGTCGTCTATCTCGCGCTCGCCGGGCTCGGGCTCGTGCTCGGCGACGGCATCGCCGGTACGCCGCCCTGGCGCGCGGTGTCGCTGCACCTCTTCGGGCTCGGGTTCCTGACGTTCGCAATCTTCGGCTTCGCGGAGCACATGCTGCCCCGGTTCGTCGGCGCGCCGATCCGTGGAGGAGGTTGGGCAGGGACCCAGCAACTCCTGGCGCACACTGGCGTCTTCGGCATGGTGGCCGGGTTCATGCTCGATGCACCGGGCATGGCGCTGCTGGGCGGCGTATTCGCAACCGCCGCGCTCGCCGCACTGGCCTTTCGACTCTGGCCGGTGCTCACCTGGCCGGCACCTGATGGCGCGCACACGGGCACTCGGAGATAAAGCAATGGAAAGAATGGATGCAGGGCCTGCGGAGCGGATCGTGACGGGGCTGCTGCGCGTGCTGCCACCGCCGGAGCGATTCGCCGGTCCGTTGAGATTGATCCCCGACCCGCTGTTCCGTCACGGTTCGGCGCAGCTGATCACCCAGGTGCTCGCGGCGCCGCTCGCCGACGGACGGCTCGACGAATTCGCCGGGCGGAGCATCGGCGTCGAGGTCACGGACCTCGGCCTGCGCTGGGTCGTCGCGATCGGCGAACGCCGGATCGAGGTGATGGACCGAGGCGCTGACGCGGAAGCGACGGTCCGCGGATCGGCGACGGACCTGCTGCTGCTCGCGAGCCGCCTCGAGGACGCGGACACGCTGTTCTTCCGCCGGCGATTGCAGCTTACGGGGGATGTCGAGCTGGGTCTCGCGCTTCGCAACCTGCTCGACCAGCTGCCGTGGGAGTCGATCCCCCTCGGATTGCGCGTTGTCCTGAATCGCGGCGCGAGATTCGCGCGCGCGGCGCGCGCGGCTCACCGCGGCACGGAGGATTAGGCGGACTCGACGAGCGACATGCCTGCCGTGCCGTGCCAGTAGCCGTTCTCCGTGCCAAGGCGCGGCGGAGCGACGCGTGTATCGATGGCCGCACGGAATCGGCTCACGACCTCCGCAGTGCCCTCGGCCTGCGGGTAGATGCGCGAGAGACCGATGCCCGCCGCGCGCAGGTCCTCGAGTTCCGGGCCGAGGTCGCAGAAGCCGGCGGTCTGCACCTGGATGCCGTTGACGGTCAGGAAGGCGTGGCCGTCTCGCGAGGCGAGCGGCAATCCATCTGGGTAGTCGATGCAGCGGAATCCGCACTCGTCCTTCGTCAGGTCGAGCGCTCGCGCAGTAAAGCACCGCGCCGAGTAGGAGAGCGGCAGGCGACCCCAGACCGCGATTTCGAGCTCGGGCAGTGGCAACCCACTCGCGCGGAACTCCTCGACGAGTGCGCGTCCCTGCTCGACGCCGAGCACCAGGCGGACGAGGCCGTCCTCGCACAGCAGACGCAGCGTCTCGTGGTTGTAGACGTTGAGCGACGGTCCGCCGACGAATTGCATCCCCCGTTCGCGGACCATCTGCACGGCCGCCATGTCATTGGCCTCGACGCGGCAGCGGCCGTTCTCGACCAGCCGGCGCAAGGAGGCCAGCTCCGACTCGGCCTCGAGCAGGGCGAGCGAGGAGAGCAAGACCTCGCGTCCGCCCGCAGCGAGCTCGTGCGCAAGCGCGATCCAGTCACGCGTCGCGAGTTCCCGGCGCTTGCTGCACACCGTCTCGCCGAGGTAGATGACGTCGAGCGGCCAGTTCGCAGCCTCGCGGTAGAAGGCGAGGACGCGCTCGCGCGGCCAGAAGTACTGCAGCGGTCCAAGGGTGAGTCGCACGCGCGCGTCCTCAGTGCCAGGAGCGGTGGTAGGGGCCCAGCGTCGTCTGGTGTCCTTCGGCGTGGCGTGCGAGATCGCGTTGCCATTGCGCGTCGACTTGCCAGTCGTTCGGCCGAGTGGCCAGCCGATCGATGGCGGCCCGCCACGTCCGGGTCACCGCGGCCACGTAAGCCTGGCCCCGCTGTCGTCCCTCGATCTTGAGCGCCGCGATGCCGGCGGCGGCGAGCCTCGGGAGGAGGTCGAGCGTATTCAGGCTCGTTGGTTCCTCGAGGGCGTGGAATACCTCGCCGCGGACGTCGTACCGGCCCTTGCACACGGTGGGATAACCTGCCGGTTCCTCGGGGTCGAAGCGGTCGATCAAGCGGTCGTTGAGCCGCACGCTCCGCTGCCCGCCGGGGCCTTCTTCCCAGCGCACGAACTTCGCAGGCGAACAGACACCATGCCGGTTTGGCGAGGCGCCCGTGACGTAGCTCGACAGCTGGCAGCGGCCTTCGACCATGATGCAAAGGCTGCCGAATGCAAACACCTCCAGCGGCACGACGTCCTGCTCGCACAGGCGCTCGACCTGCTGCAGCGACAGCACGCGCGGCAGGACCGCCCGCGCGATGCCGAACCGTTCACGGTAGTAGCGCAGGGCAGCGTGCGTCGTGGCGGAGCCTTGTACCGAGAGGTGGCGTGGCAGGTGGGGATGGCGACGCGCAGCGTAATCAAGCACGCCCATGTCGGCACAGATGATCGCGTCCACGCCGAGGGCCGCGGCACGGTCCACGGCGGCCTCCCAGTCGCGGAAGCGGGCCGGTCCGGGATAGGTGTTGAGCGCGACGTAGACCTGTCGGCGGTGCGCGTGTGCATGCGCGATACCGGCGCGAAGGTCGGTCTCGTTGAAATTAAGTCCCGGGAAAGCGCGCGCGTTCGTCTCGTCGCGGAACCCGACGTACACGGCATCCGCGCCGTGGGCGACGGCGGTGACGAGGGCCGGCAGGTTGCCAGCGGGACAGACGAGATGCATCGGGACCCCCGGGAGTGCGTCGGTGCGTGATCCTGTGTGGTGGTGCGCGGCGTCGCCTTGACCTGGATCAGTTCAGGAACCGAACACGCGGCTCCACAGATGGTCCACCCGACGCTCGACCTTCGGATCGAGCACGATCGGCCGGCTCCAGGTCCGCGACGTCTCCGCGGGCCACTTGTTCGTCGCGTCGAGACCGAGTTTCGAACCCAGGCTCGGCACCGGGCTCGCGAAGTCGAGGTAATCGATCGGCGTGTTCTCCACGAGCATCGTGTCGCGCGCCGGGTCGACGCGCGTCGAGACCGCCCACAGCACCTGCGACCAGTCGCGGACGTCGATATCGTCGTCGGTCACGATGACGAACTTGGTGTAGGTGAACTGCCTCAGGTAGGACCACACGCTCATCATCATGCGCCGCGCGTGGCCGGGATACTGCTTGCGGATGCTCACGACCGCGATCCGGTACGAACAGGCCTCCGGCGGCAGGTAGAAATCGACGATCTCGGGGAACACCTTGCGCAGGATGGGCACGAAGACGTCGTTCAGCGCGAGTGCGAGCACGGAGGGTTCGTCGTGCGGCGGGCGCCCCATGTAGCTGCCGTGATAGATCGCGCCGCGACGCAGCGACATGCGCTCGATCGTGAGCACGGGGAACTCGCCCTGGGCGTTGTAGTAGCCGGTGTGGTCGCCGAACGGCCCTTCGACGGCGGTTTCGCCAGGCCGGATGAATCCTTCGAGGACAATTTCGGCGCCGGCGGGTGCGTCGAGCCCGGTCAGGTCACTTTGCCAGACCCGCGTACGCTCGCCCCGCAGCAGCCCGGCGAATTCGTACTCGGACAACGTGTCCGGGACCGGTGCGACGGCTGCCAGCATCGTCGCCGGGTCCGCGCCGATGGCGACCAGCACAGGGTAGGGTCGATCGGGATGGGCCGCGCGCCAGTCCGCATAGTCGAGCGCCCCGCCGCGGTG
>JBBIVG010000106.1:4028-9876 GCA_037439865.1 Nevskiaceae bacterium | reverse complement strand
CTGGCGCGCGTCGCCCTGCGCTCGGCCCGGCCGCGCGACCTGGCGGGACTGCGTGACGCACTGGGCTGCCTGCCCGAGCTGCAGCAGATCCTGCAACGCATCGATTCGCCGCTGCTGCAGCAGCTCGCGCAGTCCGCCGGCTCGCACCCCGACGCTCATGTCCTCCTCGCCTCCGCGCTCGTCCCCACGCCTCCCGCCCTGATGCGCGACGGCGGGGTGATCGCGACCGGCTACGACCCGGACCTCGACGAGCTGCGCCGCATCAGCGAGCACAGCGATGAGGCTCTGCTCGACCTCGAGGCGCGCGAACGGGAGCGTACCGGCTTCGCGAACCTGCGTTTCGGCTACAACCGGGTGCAGGGCTACTACATCGAGGTGAGCCGCAATCAGGCCGACCAGGTACCG
This sequence comes from Nevskiaceae bacterium, assembly GCA_037439865.1. Taxonomy (GTDB): domain Bacteria; phylum Pseudomonadota; class Gammaproteobacteria; order Steroidobacterales; family Steroidobacteraceae; genus RPQJ01. Next base: position 9,471 of record JBBIVG010000106.1, on the reverse strand, counting down.
GCCGACTGGGTCCGGCGCCAGACGGTCAAGAACGCCGAGCGCTACATCACGAACGAGCTCAAGACCTTCGAGGACAAGGTGCTCGGTGCGCGCGACCGGGCGTTGGCCCGCGAGCGCGAGCTTTACGAAGCACTGCTCGACCGATTGATCGCGCAACTTCCGGGACTGCAGGCTTCGGCCGCGGCGCTCGCGTCGCTCGACGTGCTCGCCAACCTCGCCGAGCGCGCCATCGCGCTGCGGCTCGTCAAGCCGCAGCTCTGCGACGAGTCGCGCATCGACATCCGTGGCGGACGGCATCTCGTCGTCGAGCAGAACCTCGATGCCCCGTTCGTCCCGAACGACCTGTCGCTGCACGAAGGGCGCCGCATGCTGGTCGTCACTGGCCCCAACATGGGTGGCAAGTCCACCTACATGCGGCAGTCCGCACTCGTGGTGATCCTGGCGGGGATGGGCAGCTATGTGCCCGCGGAATCGGCGACCGTCGGCCCGGTGGACCGCATCTTCACGCGCATCGGTGCGGCCGACGACCTCGCGGGCGGACGCTCGACGTTCATGGTCGAGATGACCGAGGCCGCCAACATCCTGAACAACGCGACGCGGGACAGCCTCGTGCTGATGGACGAGATCGGCCGCGGGACGAGCACGTACGACGGACTCTCCCTCGCGTGGGCGTGCGCGCGGCACATCGGCCGCGAGGTCGGCGCATACACGCTGTTCGCGACGCATTACTTCGAGCTGACGGCCCTCGCGGACGAGTTGCCCGCCTGCGCAAACGTGCACCTCGACGCAACCGAGCACGGCGACACGCTCGTATTCCTGCACGCCGTCAAGGAAGGCCCGGCGAACCAGAGCTACGGGCTGCAGGTGGCGCGCCTGGCGGGCGTACCCCAATCGGTCGTCGGCGAGGCGCGCCGCTACCTGCAGGAACTCGAACGTCGCGATCACACGGCGCGACCGGCCACGCCGCAAAGGGAGCTCGAGTTGCCGTCGCCCGTCAATCCGGCCGAGGAGGCCGCCCTCGCCGAGCTCCGGCGCATCGACGCCGACGGGCTCTCGCCGCGCGAGGCCCTCGAAGCCCTTTTCAGGCTCAAGGACACGCTCAGCGGCCGTCGTTGATCGGTACGCCGCGAAGGAGGCGCCATGCTCGACAGGAACCGGATGCGGCAGCATCACCTGGAGGTCACGTACGTGCTCGGGCGCCTCTTCACCGAGCATTTCATACGCGTGTACAAGGCCTTCGACGGCGACCTGACTGCCGCGATCGTGCTCGGCACGATCGGGCAGTACAACTATCGGCGTTACTACACGGAGGTTGGGTCGAAGGCTCCCGACGGCTTCCATCGCCTCGCGGAGCGAGGCGAGCACGAACCACACGCGCGACCCTGCAATGCCCTGTCGATCAGTGAATCGACGGGCATCCCCCGGGAGACGGTGCGGCGCAAGATCCGCAAGCTCGTCGCCAAGGGCTGGGTGCGGAGGAACGGTCCCGACCAACTGATCGTGACCCGGGCGCCGGCTCGTCATTTCGCAGAGTTCGACCTGGACACGCTCGAGCAATTCGTCGTCGCCGCGCGCGAGATCCTGGGACTCGTGGAGCGCAGGAGCCGACGCTAGCCCATTTTGGGCACCCTGCGCACAACCGAGCCGCGGACGCCGTAAGGAGCCCGTGTGTTCGTGCGCCGACGACCTCCGGCCATGCCAAGTCATTGAACAGAATGACAAAGGGCCTCGTGCGGCGCGACACCCCGCTGCGCGATCGACCCGGAATACCCGCCCGGACCGGGAGGCCGGGGCATTGCGGATCCGATGCATTTCCTGCGGAATCCGCACAATGTGGGTGATTTTCCGGTCTCGATCCTGCTCCGAAGCGTAGCCCCTACGATGCGAAGAACATTGCTCCGCTCGCTTTCAGTCCTGCTGCTCGCGGTCCTGATCACGGGCTGCGGGCGAGACAAGGCGCCCTCGAATCCTTCCGCGCAGGCGATTCCCGCAGCCGTCATTACCGTCACCGCGAGCGACGTGCCGTACGAGGCCGAGTTCGTCGGTGAGACCGAGAGCTCGCAGGAAGTCGAGATCCGCGCGCGGGTCGAGGGATTCCTCGAGTCCATCGATTACCGCGAAGGCAGCATCGTCAACAAGGGCGACGTGCTGTTCCAGATGGACCGCAAGCCGTTCGCCGCCGCGCTCGACGCCGCCAAGGCGGAACTCCAGGCGCAGCAGGCCCGTCTCGCCACGGCCAGCGCCAACCTGAAACGCGTGGGGCCGCTCGCGGCCGAAGATGCGCTGAGCCAGAAGGATCTCGACGACGCCCAGGGCACGCGCGACGCGGCCGTGGCGGCAGTCGAGGGCGCGAGGTCGCGCCTGCAGCAGGCCGAGATCAACCTGAGCTACACCACGATCCGTTCGCCGCTGCGCGGCGCGACGAGCTTCGCGCGCAAGCAGCCGGGCAGCTTCATCGCACCGGGGCCGGACAGCCTGCTCACCTACGTGTCGGCGCTCGACCCGATGCGCGTGAACTTCAGCATCTCGGAGAACGAGCAGCTGCGGTTCACGAAGCTGATGAACGAAAAGAAGGTGCGGCGCCCGGAGGACGGCAAGTACACGGTAAAGGTGGTGCTGGCCGACGGCACCGTCGTGCCGGCACCGGGACGGGTCACGTTCGGCGACGCGTCATTCAACAAGGAAACCGGTACGTTCCTCGTTCGGGCCGAGATCCCGAACAAGGACGGGACCCTGCGACCGGGCCAGTTCGTTCGCGTGCTGCTCGGCGGAGCGACGTGGGTCGGCGCCGTGGAACTGCCGCAGCGAGCCGTGATGCAGGGACCCCAGGGCAACTTCGTCTGGGTCGTGGATGGCGAGTCCAGGGCGCAGGTACGCCCGGTGTCGGTCGGCCCCCTCACGGGCGATCGCTGGATGATCGAGCAGGGGCTGGCCGCGGGCGAGCGAGTCGTCGTCGAAGGCGGCCTGAAGCTCGCGCCCGGCGTGACGGTCAAGCCGGTCGAGCCGGGACAGCTGCCCGCCGGCCAGCCGACGGCGCCCGCGAAGGGCTGACGCGGAGCGCAGCGACCCGTGATTTCAGATCTCTGCATCCGGCGGCCGATCCTCGCGAGCGTCCTCTCGATCGTCGTCACGCTCGCCGGCCTCGCAGCGCTCGTGGGCCTGCCGATCGAGCAGTACCCGCCGATCGCCCCGCCGCAGGTGACGGTGTCGGCGAGTTTCCCGGGCGCCGACGCGCAGACGGTCGCCCAGGCCGTTGCCGCACCCATCGAGACGCAGGTGAACGGCGCCGACAACATGCTCTACATGCAGTCGACGAGCTCGTCGACGGGGCAGATGACGCTCACGGTCTTCTTCCAGATCGGCACCGACCCGGACACCGCGCAGGTGCAGGTACAGAACCGGGTCAACATCGCATTGCCGCAGCTCCCCGACGTGGTGCAGAAGACCGGCGTGCGCGTCGAGAAGCGCTCCTCGAGCATCATGATGCTGCTCGCGATCTACGCGCCCGACGGCCGCTACGACGTCAACTACGTGGCGAACTACGCCAACCTCTACGTCCTGGATGCCGTCAAGCGCGTGCCGGGTGCGAACCAGGCGACGCTGTTCGGCGCGGCCGACAATGCCATGCGCATCTGGCTGCGCCCGGACCGCATGGCCGCGCGCGGCATCACGACGACGGACATCCAGCAGGCGATCGCGAAGCAGAACCAGCAGTTCGGCGCGGGCGCCCTCGGCCAGTCCCCGACGTCGCAGCCCGTCGAGATGACCGTCCCCGTGGTCACCGAGGGACGGTTCAACGAGCCCGCGCAGTTCGAGAACATCATCCTGCGCACGGATCCAGAGGGCGCGGCCATCGTCCGGCTCGGCGACGTTGGCCGCGCCGAGGAGGGCCTGCAGAACTACATGCTGCGGCCGAGCCTGAACGGCAAGCCGGCGGTGTTCATCGCGGTCTACCAGCAGCCCGGCTCGAATGCGCTGCAGGTCGCCGAGGGCGTACGCAGCGCGCTCGAGAACCTGAAGCAGAGTTTCCCTGAGGGCATCGACTACGAGGTCTCGCTCGACACGACCAAGTTCGTGACTGCGTCCATCGACGAGGTCGTGAAGACACTCCTCGAGGCGGTCGTGCTCGTGGTGCTCGTGGTGTATGTCTTCCTGCAGAACATCCGCGCCACGCTGATCCCGACCATTGCCGTCGTCGTCTCCATCGTCGGCACCTTCGTCGGCATGACGATCCTCGGCTTCTCGATCAACCTGCTCACCCTCTTCGGCATGGTGCTCGCGATCGGCATCGTGGTGGACGACGCCATCGTGGTGATCGAAGCCGTCGAGGCCAACATGAAGAGCCAGGGCCTCAACGCGCGTGACGCAGCCTTCGCGGCCATGCACGAAGTGGCCGGTCCCGTGGTCGCGATCGTGCTGGTGCTGGCGGCGGTCTTCGTACCCACGGCCTTCCTCGGCGGCACGACCGGGGTGCTCTACAAGCAGTTCGCGATCACCGTGGTGATCTCGGTGATTCTCTCGGGGTTCGTCGCGCTCACGCTGACGCCGGCGCTCGCGGCGCTGCTGCTCGACGGCTCGCACGGCCAGCCGCCGAAGCTCCTGCAGAAGTTCAACGAGTGGTTCGATCGGCTGACCGAGGGCTACACCCGCGGTGTCCGCTGGGTACTGAAGCGCGCTGCGCTCGCGCTCGCGGTGTTCGCGGCCTGCATCGTCGCAATCCTCGGCTTGTTCAAGGCGGTGCCGGGCAGCTTCGTGCCGCCCGAGGACCAGGGGTTCATGCTCGTCGCGGCGATCCTGCCGGACTCCGCGAGCCTCGATCGATCCGAGGCCGTCGGCCGCCGCATCGCCGAGATCGTGCTCAAGCATCCCGCCGCGAAGTTCGCTTCGGTCCTCACGGGCTACAGCGCGATCGACAGCCAGTACAAGACGAACTCGGCCACGGTGTTCGTGAGTCTCAAGGATTTCGCGGAGCGCAAGGACAAGGCCCTGTCGCTCGATGCGATGATCGCGGGCATCGCGCCGGAACTCGCGCAGATCGAGGACGCCCGCGTCATACCGCTCAACCCGCCTCCGATCCCCGGCCTCGGCATGCAGGGCGGATTCGAAATGTGGGTGCAGGACCTCACCGGTGGCGAGCCCGCGCGCCTCGCGCAGGCTATTCAGCAGGTGCTCGCCGGGGCGAAACAGGATCCCGGGCTCGCTGGAGTGAACTCGACGTTCAATCCGGCTTCGCGCCAGCTCAGCGTGAAGGTCGATCGCGAGAAGGCCGAGACGCTCGGCGCTCCGATCGCGGACGTGTACGGCGCATTGCAGTCGCTCTTCGGATCACTCTACGTCAGCCAGTACAACAAGTACGGCCGCGTCTGGCAGGTCGTGCTGCAGGCCGAACCGGAGTTCCGCAACAGCCCGGAGGACCTGCGCAGCATTCATGTGCGCGGTCGTT
>JBBIVG010000106.1:0-4018 GCA_037439865.1 Nevskiaceae bacterium | reverse complement strand
GGGAGAGATGGTCCCGCTCGACGCCGTCACGACCTCGCGCTTCACGAAGGGCCCCGACCTGATCCCTCGGTTCAACGGGTTTCCGGCCGCAAAGATCAACGGAGGCCCGGCCCCGGGCTACAGCTCCGGCCAGGCCATTGCGGCCATGGAAAAGCTGGCCGCCGGCCTGCCGGAGGGCTACGGCATTGCGTGGTCCGGGCAGGCATACGAAGAGAAGCAGTCCGGAGGCGCCTCCGCGCTCGTGTTCGTGTTCGGCCTCGTGATGGTGTTCCTGATCCTGGCCGCGCAGTACGAGTCGTGGTCACTGCCGGGCAGCGTCATCACGGCGGTGCCCTTCGGCTTGCTGGGCGCGCTGCTCGCGGTCTGGCTGCGCGGCCTCGAGAACGACGTCTATTTCCAGATCGGCCTTGTCACGCTCATCGGTCTCGCCGCCAAGAACGCGATCCTGATCGTCGAATTCGCGGTGCTCGAGCGGCAGAAGGGACTTTCAATCGTCGAGTCCGCGGTACAGGGCGCGAAAGCGCGCCTGCGTCCGATCGTCATGACCTCGCTCGCCTTCACCGCCGGCGCGATCCCGCTCGCCATCGCCGCGGGCGCGGGCTCCGCATCGCGCCACTCGATCGGCACCGGCGTCATCGGCGGCATGGTCGGCGCAACGACACTCGCCCTCTTCTTCGTGCCGCTGTTCTACGTGCTGATCAGCCGGCTGAGCGAGCGCTTCTTCCCGCCGAAAGCCCCGACCGATGCGGGAGGCCACTGAGCCATGCGGCGGTTTGCCCTCATCGGCGTCACCTGTGCGCTCACGGCGTGCCTCGGCACCCCGTACACCCGGCCGCCGCTCGACGTGCCCGCACAGTACCGGTTCGCAGCAGCGGAATCGACCAGCCCGGCCGACACGGTCTGGTGGACGAGCTTCGGTGACCCGGCGCTCGACGCACTGATCGCCGAAGCACTCCGCAACAACCAGGACCTGCGCATCGCGGCGGTGCGCGTGGACGAGTTCCATGGCGCGATGGTGACGACGCGCGCACCGATCTTCCCGAGCGTCGGCTACACCGCGAGCAGCGGCCAGAACAAACCCTCCAGCCAGGTCGTCGGCCGGGGCAACGACGCCGTGGTCAATTCCAGTTCCGCCGGCCTGACGGCGGGCTGGGAAATCGACGTCTGGGGCAAGGTGCGCAACCTGACGGCGGCAGCCAACGCGGACTGGCGCGCGTCCGAAGCGGATCGACGGGCCGCCGTACTCACGATCGTGGGCGCCGTCACGTCGGGCTACATCACGCTGCTGTCGCTGGACGACCAGCTCCGCACGTCCGAGGCCACCCTCGCGAGCCGGCGCAAGGCGCTCGACGTCTTCGAGAAGCGCTACAAGGGCGGCGTGATCTCGAAGGTCGAGCTGTCGCAGTCCCGGTACCAGTACGAAGTCGCCGCGGCCGCTATGCCGGTGCTGCAGGAACAGATCGCGCGCCAGGAGAACGCGCTGTCGCTGCTGCTCGGGCGCAATCCCGGTCCGATCACTCGCGGCCACATGCTGATGGAGCTGGCTACACCGTCCGTGCCGGCCGGGCTGCCATCGGAGGTCCTCACGCAGCGGCCGGACGTCGTCTCCGCCGAGCAGTCGCTGATTGCCGCAAACGCTCGCGTGAGCGCGGCGCGTGCGCTCTACTTCCCGACGATCTCGCTGACCGGACTGCTGGGCGTCGCGAGCCTCGACCTCGGCAACCTTTTTGACGCCGGCTCGGGCACGTGGAACTACGCCGGCCAGGTCAGCGGACCCATCTTCCAGGGTGGCGCGAACGTCGGCGTCAACCAGCAGGCCGATGCCCGTCACGCGCAGCTGCTTGCGAACTACCAGAGGACCGTGCAGCGCGCGTTCGCGGACGTGGACGACGCGCTCGTCGCGACCCAGAAGTCGACCGAGCGGACCGAGGCGCAGGGCCGGCAGGTCGCGGCACTGGTCGATTACGCGCGCCTCGCCCGCAAGCGCTTCGAGGGCGGCTACTCGAGCTTCCTCGAGGTGCTCGACGCGGAGAATTCGCTGTTCAACGCGCAGCTCCTCTACAGCCAGGGCCAGCGCGACCGGTTGCTCGCGCACGTGGACCTGTACAAGGCCCTGGGCGGCGGATGGGTGGACGCGGCGGCCGCACGGGCGCCACAGCCGCAGTATCTGCCCTAGAAGCGCCGAAACGCCGAATGGCGCAGGAAATGCGCCACCTGCGCCGCCACGTCGTCGGCGAACAGCATGCCCATGTGGCTGTGCGGGAGTACGAGGTGGTCCCTCAGGCCGGGGACGATCGTCTCGCTCACGCCCACCGTCCCGTCGTTCTCCTCGTCGAAGTGCGCGATGAATTGCCCGGCGCCGACGCGGCGATTACCGGCGATCGCGCCGATCGCGTTTTGGCAGGTGCAGCAGCGCTCGGAGTGCGGCGCGAGCTCCTGCAGCACGTGGGGCCCGAGCATTGGACGCAGCATCGACCACTGGGAGGCGCTGCGCGCAGCCTGGCTGCCCCTGAGCGGCGACCCGAGCAGCACGGCGCTGCCGCTGAAACGACCGTCGAAGTCGTGGAGCGCGCGATAGACGAGCGCACCGCCCAGGCTGTGCCCGACGAAGTGCACCTGCCTGCCGCCTGACACACGGCCGGCGAACTCGGCCAGGTCGCAGAGCACCTGCCGCACGTCACCGTGCAGCGTCGGATACGTGAACGTGTGGACGTCGAATCCGTGGTCCTGCTGCAATCGGTGGCGCAGCACGCCGAACACGAGCCCGCTCATCCACAGGCCGTGGACGAGGATGACGCCGTCGCGCGGATAAATCGGTGCCATTCACCTATTTTTTCAGCCGCCACGAAAATAGGTGCCTGGCACCTATTTTCCTATTTCTCCGGCACGCGCACCCGGACGTGCAACTCGCGCAGCTGCTGATCCGACACCTCGGTCGGAGCATCGGTAAGCGGACAGGTCGCGGTCTGGGTCTTCGGGAATGCGATCACGTCGCGGATGGAATCCGCGCCTGCCATCAGCATGGCCAGGCGGTCGAGGCCGAACGCGATGCCACCGTGCGGCGGCGCCCCGTACTTGAGCGCCTCGAGCAGGAAGCCGAACTTCTTCTGCGCTTCCTCGGCGCCGATGCCGAGCAGTTCGAACACGGTCGACTGCATCTCGTTGCGGTGGATACGCACCGATCCACCGCCGATCTCCGATCCGTTCAGCACCATGTCGTAGGCCCGTGCGAGCGCCCCACCCGGGTCCGCCTTGAGGGCCGCCGGGTCGTCATTGACCGGCGAGGTGAACGGGTGATGCATCGCCGCCCAGCGCTTGGCGTCCGGATCCCACTCGAACATCGGGAAATCCAGGACCCAGAGCGGCCGCCAGCCCGGCTCGACCATGCCGAGGTCCTGGCCGACCTTGAGCCGGAGCGCGCCGATCGCGTCGTTCACGACCTTGGCCTTGTCGGCCCCGAAGAACACGAGGTCGCCGGTCTGCGCACCCGTGCGCTCCATGAGGCCCGCCACGGCCGCGTCGGACAGGAACTTGAGGATCGGCGACTGCAGGCCCTCGCGGCCCTTCGACGCGTCGTTCACCTTGACGTACGCGAGGCCCTTCGCGCCGTAGCGCGCGACGAACGCCGCGTAGTCGTCGATCTGCTTCCGGGACAGCTTCTCACCGGCTCCCGGCACGCGCAGCGCGGCGACGCGACCGTCCTTGTCGGCGGCCGGCGCGGAGAACACCTTGAACTCGCTGTCCTTCACGAGGTCGGCGACGTCCACGAGCTCGAGCGGGATGCGCAGGTCCGGCTTGTCGGAGGCGTACCGGCGCATCGCCTCCGCATAGGTCATGCGCGGAAACGGGTCCGGCAGCTTCACGCCGAGCACCCTGTCGAACAATTCGCGCACGAGCCCTTCCATCAGGTCCGTGATCTCGTCGCGTGCCAGGAACGAGGTCTCGATGTCGAGCTGGGTGAATTCGGGCTGGCGGTCGGCGCGCAGGTCCTCGTCGCGGAAGCAGCGCACGATCTGGT
>JBBIVG010000105.1:0-9960 GCA_037439865.1 Nevskiaceae bacterium | reverse complement strand
CGCCGAGCAGGCGCACCGCGTAGTACGGGTAGGTGGCCTTGATCGACTCGATGAACGCATAGGTGAGCGTGCCGTCCGCGTTCGTCGCGCGCCACATGAGGCCCTGCGTGACGCCGGCGATCCACATGGCGGTGATGTACAGCACCACGCCGATCGTGGTCGTCCAGAAGTGCACGTCGATCAGCTTCACGCTGTACATCTGCTCGCGCCCGTAGAGCTTCGGGATCAGCGCGTACATCGTGCCGATGGTGACCATGGCCACCCAGCCGAGCGCGCCCGAGTGCACGTGGCCGATCGTCCAGTCGGTGTAGTGCGAGAGCGCATTCACCGTCTTGATCGACATCATCGGCCCTTCGAAGGTCGACATGCCGTAGAACGACAGCGAGACGATCAGGAACTTGAGGATCGGGTCGGTGCGCAGCTTATGCCACGCACCCGACAGGGTCATGATGCCGTTGATCATGCCGCCCCACGACGGCGCGAGCAGGATCAGCGAGAAGACCATGCCGAGCGACTGCGCCCAGTCGGGCAGCGTCGTGTAGTGCAGGTGGTGCGGGCCCGCCCACATGTAGATCGAGATCAGCGCCCAGAAGTGCACGACCGACAGCCGGTACGAGTAGACCGGTCGTCCCGCCTGCTTCGGCACGAAGTAGTACATCATGCCGAGGAAGGCCGCGGTCAGGAAGAAACCGACCGCGTTGTGGCCGTACCACCACTGCACCATCGCGTCCACCACCCCCGGGTAGACGCTGTACGACTTCGTCAGCGTCACCGGGATCGCCATGCTGTTGGTGATGTGCAGCACGGCGATGGTGATGATGTAGGCGGCGAAGAACCAGTTCGCGACGTAGATGTGCTTCACCTTGCGCAGCGCGATCGTGCCGAAGAAGACGACCGCGTAGGCGACCCACACGACGGCGATGAGGATGTCGATCGGCCACTCGAGCTCGGCGTATTCCTTGCTGGTGGTGATGCCGAGCGGGAGCGTGATGGCCGCGAGCAGGATGACCAGCTGCCAGCCCCAGAAGGTGAATGCCGCGAGCCCGTCCGAGAAGAGCCGGACGTGGCACGTGCGCTGCACGATGTAGTACGAAGTGGCGAAGAGCGCGCTGCCGCCGAACGCGAAGATCACCGCGTTGGTGTGCAACGGCCGGAGCCGGCTGTAGGTCAGGAACGGCAGCGGGGGCAGCAGGTCGGGCCACAGCAGTTGCGCCGCGATCAGGACGCCGACCAGCATGCCGACGATGCCCCAGACCACGGTCATGATCGCGAACTGCCGGACCACCTTGTCGTTGTAATGAGTGGCCGTCGTATTCATGCGCGCCTCAGAGATTGGGAAACAGAGCTTGCGGCTTGTGTGCACCGCATACATACATACCGCGGCGAATGTTAAGTAGGGGGAGGCTTGTGCCACAAGCGTTGAGGCAGGTCGTTCGTAGGTATTTTCCGAAGTTATTTCCACGAATTGCGGCTGTGCCGGGCGCTGAGCACATTAGCAATGCGTAATACAGGATCTGCACAGGGGACGCCGCGATGAAACGCCTGGACCGCATCCTCGCCGTGATCGACCCGACCGCGGCCGCGCAGCCCGCGCTCGACAAGGCAAAGCTCCTCGCCCGGGAGTTCGGCGCCACCCTCGAGCTCTTCATCTGCGACTTCGACCCGTCGCTGAGCGGCCAGCCCTTGTTCGACACGGCCAAGCTCCGCGAACTGCGCGAAGAATTCATGACCGAGCGCGTCGAGTTCCTGGAGGAGCTGGCCGACGAGTTGCGCGCGGAGGGAGTTGCGATCGAGACTCATGTGCATTGGGGCAACCCGGTCTACCGGGGCGTCCTGCGGCGCGTGCAGGAATCCGCGCCCGACCTGGTGGTCAAGGACACGCACTATCACTCGGCGATCCGGCGCACCCTGTTCACCAACACCGACTGGAACCTGATCCGCACCTGCCCGGCGCCGTTGCTGCTCGCCAAGGCGACGGAGTGGCCGGAGTCGCCGCGGATCGTGGCCGCCCTCGATCCCGAGCACCTCGGCGACAAGCCGGCCGCGCTCGATCACGACATCCTCGAGTACGCCGAGCTGCTCGCCGGACGGCTCGGCGGGGAGTTGCACGCCGTGCATGCCTTCTTCCCGGCGGCGCTGCTCGCGGCGGTGACGACCATGTCGGGGATGCCGCTGGTGAGCGGCGCGAGCGCGGAGGAGATCGTCGAGACGGAGCGCAAACGCGTGGAGGGCATCCTCGCGAGCGTCGTCGGCACGCACGCGGTCCGGCCCGGGCGCATCCACCTCGAGCAGGGCTCGGCCGTGGACGTGCTGCCGCGCCTCGTCGAGCGACTCGGCGCCGACGTGCTGGTCATGGGGGCGATCTCGAGGAGCCGGCTGCAGGAGCTCTTCGTCGGCAGCACGGCGGAGCGCGCGCTGGACCGCATCGGCTGCGACGTGCTGGTCGTGAAGCCGGCGGACTTCGTCGAGAAACTGCCGTTCTGAGCTGTGACCGGCCTCACACCGGCCGGCTCGCGGCGCGTCCGCACCTCACATTTTCGGGCCTCCGGGCGGCCGTATACTCAGGGCCGATGACGACGGCGACTGTCCTGTTGATCGGAGCGCAACCGGATGACCGGGCCCGGGTCGGCGAGGCATTGGCCGCGATCCGCGGCGCGCCGTTCCGCCTCGAATCCACCGCCACGCTCGCCGAAGGCCTCGCGCGACTGAAGCAGGGCCGCATCGACGCGATCCTGCTCGACCTCAACCTGCCGGACAGCCTCGGCGTGACCACCTTCCTGCGCGTGCAGCCGAAGGCGCCGCAGATCCCGATCGTCGTGCTCGTGGACGCGACCGACGACGACCTCGGTCGCGAGGCCGTCGATCGCGGTGCGCTCGACTACCTCGTCAAGGACCAGGTGTCCGTCCAGCTGCTCGACAAGGTGCTGCGCTACGCCACGGAGCGTACCCACACGCTCAAGGCGCTGAAGGCCTCGGAGCAGCGCTACCGCGAGCTCTTCCAGAACGTCACGGCGGGCGTGTTCCAGACCACGCCGGACGGCAAGTTCATGGCGGCGAACCCGGCGCTCGTGCGCATGCTGGGCTACGACTCGGAGGACGAGCTCCTTTCGGTGGACGTGGCGGTCGACATCTACATGGATCCGGCCCAGCGCGAGGAATGGGTCAAGACGATGGCGGAGCGCGGCGAGGTCCGCAACGCCGAGCTGGTGCTGAAGCGCAAGGACGGCACGAAGATCGTCGTCCTCGAGAACTCCCGCGGCGTGCGCGATGCGGAGGGCCGGCTGCTCTTCTACGAGGGCACGCTCACCGACATCACGGCCTCGCACGAGCTCAGCCAGCAGCTCTCCTACGACGCCAGCCACGATCCGCTGACGGGGCTCGCGAACCGCCGCGAGTTCGAACTCCGGCTGCAGCGCGCCCTCGAGATGACGCAGGCCACGGCCACGGAGCATGCCGTGCTGTACCTGGATCTCGATCGTTTCAAGGCCGTCAACGACACCTGCGGCCACGTGGCCGGCGACGAGTTGCTGAGCCAGCTCGGCCACCTGCTGCAGCAGCGGGTGCGCTCGGCCGACGTCGTGGCACGCCTCGGCGGCGACGAATTCGCCGTGCTGCTGCACAACTGCGCGCCGAACGATGCGCTGCAGGTGGCGAACAACCTGCTCAAGTCGGTGGGGGCGTTCCAGTTCGTCTGGGGCAAGCACACGTTCTCGCTCGGGGTCAGCATCGGTGTCGTGTTCGTGAACGCGAACTTCCGGCGCCTCGCGCAGGTCATGAACGCCGCGGACACGGCCTGCTACGCGGCCAAGGACGGCGGCCGCAACCGCGTCTTCGTCTACCAGGAGGACGCGGCCGTCGTGGCGCGCCACCACGGCGAGATGGAATGGGTGGTGCGCGCCAAGCGCGCGCTCGTCGAGAACCGCCTGTTCCTCGAGGCGCAGCCGATCGTCTCGCTGGCGGCAGCGCCGGACGCGCCGCACTACGAGCTGCTCGTGAGGATGCGCGACGACAGCGGACGCGCCGTCCCGCCCGGCGCGTTCCTGCCGAGCGTCGAGCGCTACAACCTGTCGGTGCGTTACGACCGCTGGGTGATCACGGCCGCGCTCGAGTGGATTGCGGGGCACGAGTCCGCGATGGCCCGCGCGACGCGCTTCTTCATCAACCTGTCCAAGGACTCGGTGACCGACGCGGACACCGCGACCTTCGTCCGCCAGGCGGTCGCGAGCGCCGGGGTGGATCCGCGCCGCCTCGGCTTCGAGATCACCGAGGGCGTCGCGATCGGCAACCTGACGCGTGCGAACCAGCTCATCGGCGACCTGCGTCGCATGGGTTGCGCGACGAGCCTCGACGACTTCGGCAGCGGCGTCTCGTCCTTCGCCTACCTGAAGGCCCTCGCCGTCGAGTACCTGAAGATCGACGGCATGTTCGTCGGCAACATCTCGCAGGACCAGGTCGATTTCGCGATGGTGCGCTCGATCAAGGACATCGGGCACGTGATGGGCAAGAAGATCATCGCCGAGTCCGTCGAGACCCCGGTGGTGCTGCAGAAGCTGCGCGAGATCGGCGTGGACTATGCGCAGGGCTTCGAGGTCGGCGCGCCCCGGCCGATCGACGAAATCGCGACGGTTGCCGTCGCGGACCTCCTCGTGGGTTGAGCGCGGGGTTCGCCCCGCCCGGGCGCTTGGCATTAATTAACCAAGTGATTAATATGTGGGCATGGTCGCCGCCACGCCCGGTGCTCGCCTCACTCCCGGTTCGCGGTCCCGGTCCCGGTCCCGTCGACCCGGCCGGCCGGTCGGGGGCGACGCGGCCGTGCGCGAGGCCCTGCTCGAGACGGCGCGCACCCTGTTCCTGGCACGCGGCTTCGCGTCGGTGACCATCCGGCAGATCGCGGCCGCCGCCGGCAGTTCGCCCGCCACGATCCACTACCACTTCGGCGACAAGCTCGGCCTGTACCGCGCGATGCTCGAGACAGCGTTCGCGCCGGTGGCCGAGGCCCTGCAGCGCCTCGGCACTACGGGCCGCCACGAGGACGTCGATGTCGGTGCGGTCGTCGGGGTCTATACGCGCATGCTCGCCGCGAACCCCTGGGTCCCGTCGCTCATCGTGCAGGAGGTGCTCGCCGAGGGCGGCCACTTCCGCGCGCAGTTCATCGAGCTGTTCGCAGGCCGCCTGGCGCCGCTGCTCGTCGCGATCCTGAAGCGCGAGCAGGCGAGTGGCGCCGTCCGCGACGACGTGGACCCGCGCCTCGCCGCGCTCTCCGCGATCAGCCTGACCGTGTTTCCGTTCCTGGCCCTGCCGGTCACGAGCCGCGTGCTGGGAGTCTCCGTCGAAGGCGAGGCGCTCGGCCGCCTCACCGCGCACACGACGCGGGTGCTGCTGGAGGGCATCGGGGCCCACGGGAGGACGAAATGAAGCGCATCGCCGTCGTCGCGGCGGTCGGACTGGCCGTCGCGGGGGGCTGCTCGAACAACGGGGCGCCGCAGGAGGTTCACGGCACGCTCGAGCGCGACCGCCTCGAGCTCGTGGCCGAGTCGAACGAGCGGATCATCGAGATGCCCGTGCGGGAGGGCGATCGCGTCGCCGCGGACACGGTGCTCGTGAGGCAGGAAGCCGGCACCATGCAGCCGCGACTCGACCAGGCACGGGCGTCGCTGCAGGAGACGGAGCGGCGACTCGCGGAACTGCAGAGCGGCCCTCGACAACGCGAGATCGACGAGGCGCGCGCTTCCCTGGCCGGCGCCGAGAGCACGCTCGAGACGCAATCGCGCGAATACGACCGCGTGCACTCGCTGGTCGAGCGCAGGCTGATGAGCCCATCGGATCTTGACCAGGCGCGGGCACAGCGCGATTCCGCCCGTGCGGCGCGCGACGAGTCTCAGGCGCGTCTCAGGCTCCTGCTCGAAGGCACGCGCGCGGAGGAGATCCAGCAGGCCGAAGCCGTCGTGTCGCGCAATCGTGCCGCGCTCGCCGAGCTCGAGACCACCGCCTCGCGCTACGTCGTCCGGGCGCCGCGCGGCGGGTTCGTCGAGGCGCTGCCTTACAAGCTCGGCGAGCGGCCGCCCGCGGGCGGCGTGGTCGCGGTCGTCCTTGCGGACGGGACGCCTTACGCGCGCGTCTACGTGCCGGAGACCTTGCGCGTGGCCTACGCGGCCGGGACCCGGGTGCAGCTCCGGATCGACGGCGTCGATGCGGCGCTTTCCGGCACGGTGCGCTACATCTCCGCCGAGGCGAGCTTCACGCCCTATTACACACTGACGCAGAAGGATCGCACGCGCCTCAGCTATCTCGCGGAGATCACCGTGGACGATCCGAAGGCGGCGACCATCCCCGCGGGCGTCCCGGTGCGGGTCACGCTCCCCGCCACGCCCTGAGGCCGCCGCCTTGACCGAAGACGCCGCCATCGTCGCGCGCGGGTTGACCCGGAAATTCGGCCGCCTGGTCGCAGTGAACCACGTCGACCTCGCCATCCCGCGGGCACGGATCTTCGGCTTCCTGGGCCCGAACGGGTCGGGCAAGTCCACGACCATCCGAATGCTCTGCGGATTGCTCGAGCCTTCCGACGGCACCGTCGACGTCCTCGGCTACCGCATGCCCCAGGACGCCGAGAAACTGCGCAGCAAGCTCGGCTACATGACGCAGCGCTTTTCGCTGTGGGACGACCTCACGGTGCGCGAGAACCTCGAGTTCATGGCGCAGGTCTTCGGGATCCCGGTGCGCGAACGGCGGCGCGTCATCGGCGAGCGCTCCGGCGAATACGAACTCGGGCCAATCCTCGACCAGCGCGCGGGGACGTTGAGCGGCGGCCAGCGCCAGCGGCTCGCGCTGGCCGCGGCGACGCTGCACGAGCCGGAGCTGCTGCTGCTCGACGAGCCGACGAGCGCCGTCGATCCGCAGAGCCGCCGCGACTTCTGGGAGAGCCTCTTCGAGCTCGTGAACCGCGGCATCACCATCCTCGTCTCGACGCACTACATGGACGAAGCCGAGCGCTGCCATCGGCTCGCGATCCTCGCGGAGGTCGCCTCGTCGCGGAGGGGGTGCCGCAGGAGCTGATGCGCAACATCCCGGCGGCCGTGATCGAGGTCGAGGCGGCCGACACGGCCGCCGCGCGCCGCGCGCTCGCCGGGGACGACCGCATCCGCAGCGTGGCGCAGCTCGGCCTGCGCCTGCACGTGCTGCTCGATCCCGCGACGGTCACGCCCGAGGAGCGGGTCCGCCAGAGGCTCGCGGCCGCAGGCGTGGCGGCGCAGGTCGAAGCCGTGGGCGCCAGCCTCGAGGACGTGTTCGTCGCCGCGACCGGCTTCCGGAAGGGGCCCGCGCAAGGGAACCAGGAACTCTGAGGGGCCCATGTTCGAGCGGATCTTCGCGGTGATGCAGAAGGAATTGCGCCAGCTGGCGCGGGACCGCATCACCTTCGCGCTGATCGTCGGCATCCCGCTGATGCAGATGCTGCTCTTCGGCTATGCGATCAATCTCGACGTCCGGGGCCTGCGGGCGGCCGTCGTGGACCAGGCGGGGACCAGCCTGTCGCGCGCGCTGGTCGGCGACCTGGAAGCGACGGGCGTGATCGCGCTCCAGCGGCCGAGCCCGGATGTCGCGGAGCTGAGGAGGCGCATCGACTCCGGCGAATTGAGCGTCGGAATCGTGATTCCCCCGGACTTCGAACGGCGACGGCTCGAGTCCGACCGCGCAGCGGTGCAGCTGCTGGTCGACGGCAGCGAGCCGATGATCGACAGCGTGGCGCGCGGGCTCGCCTCGACGCCGCCGCCGGCGCGCGACGGCCTCTACCGGCCGCGGACGCAGTTCTACGAGATCGCGACGGAATTCAACCCGGAACGCCGTACGGCGGTGCAGATCGTACCGGCACTGATCGGCGTGATCCTCAACATGACCATGGTGATCTTCACGGCGGCAGCCATCGTGCGCGAGCGCGAGCGCGGCAACCTCGAGCTGCTGATCACGACCCCCATCCGCTCCTGGGAGCTGATGACCGGCAAGCTGCTGCCGTACGTGTTCATCGGCCTGCTGCAGACGACGCTCGTGCTGGTCGTGGGCACGCTGCTCTTCGACGTGCCGATCAACGGCAGCCTCGTGCAGTTCTACATGGCCGCCGCGCTCTTCATCGCCTCGACGCTGACCCTGGGCCTCGTCATATCCACGCTGGCCCAGACGCAACTGCAGGCCTTCCAGATGGCGTTCTTCACGCTGCTGCCGTCGATCCTGCTGTCCGGGTTCATGTTCCCGTTCGACGGGATGCCGAAGCCGGCGCAGTGGATCGCGCAGGTGCTGCCGCTCACGCACTTCGTCGAGATGATCCGCGGGATCATCCTGCGCGGCGCGCCGCTCGCGGACCTCAGGGTCCAGGCAGCGAAGCTCGTGGTGTTCCTCGCCGTGACGCTCCTGATCGCGACCCGCCGCTTCCGCAAGCGGCTGGACTGATCATTTCGCCTTCACGTAGGTCCCGGGCGCGTCGCAGAGCGGCTTGAGCCCGCGCTTGGCGGCGCCCATGTGCGGCGGCGGCACCTTGCGCTTCGCCGAGCGCTCCTCGAGCCACTTCGCCCACGTCGGCCACCAGGAGCCCGGCATGGGCTCGACCTTCTCCATGTATTTCTCCGGAGCGAGGAGCCGGGCGCCTGCCTTCGTGTGCAGTACGCGATGCCGCCGCTTCGGATGCTGGGGGCCGCTGATGATGCCCGCGTTGTGACCGCCGCTCGTGAGGCAGAACGAGTAGTCGACCGAGCGCACGAGCTTGCCGACCTTGTAGACCGATGGCCACGGCGCCACGTGGTCGGTCTCGGTGCCGACCACGAACATGGGCACGGTCACGTCCGAGAGGCTGATCGTCTCGCCGAGCGCGACGTAGCGGCCCTCCGCGAGGTCGTTCATCAGGTACAGCTGGTGCAGGTAGTCGGTGTGCATGCGGTAGGCCATGCGCGTGCCGTCCGCGTTCCACGACATGAGGTCGTTCACCCCCATGCGCTCGCCGCGCAGGTAGGTCGCGATGCTCGGGCCCCAGAGCAGGTCGTAGGTGCGCAGCAGCTGGAACGCACCGCCCATCTGGCGGCTCTCGAGCACGCCTTCCTTCCACATCATCGCCTCGAGCATGGCGAGCTGGGCGGGGCTGATGAAGATCGAGAGTTCACCCGGCTCGCTGAAGTCCGTCTGCGCGGCGAACATCGTCACGCTCGCGAGCCGGTCGTCGTCCCTCGCCGCCAGCACCGCCGATGCGATTGCGAGCAGCGTCCCGCCGATGCAGTAGCCGACCGCGTGGACCTTGCGCTTCGGCACCACGGCATTGACGGAGTCGAGCGCTGCGAGCACGCCGTGCTCGAGGTAGTCGTCCATCGTGACGTCGCGGTCCTCGGCGGTGGGGTTCTTCCACGAGATCATGAAGACCGTGTGGCCGAGGCTCGTCAGGTAGTTCACCAGCGAGTTCTTCGGCGACAGGTCGAGGATGTAGTACTTCATGATCCAGGCCGGGACGATCAGCACCGGCTCCGCGTAGACCGTCGGGGTCTGCGGCGAGTACTGGATCAGCTCCATGAGCTTCGTGCGCAGGATCACCTTGCCCGGCGTCACGGCGACTTGCTCGCCGACCGCGTAGTTCTCGACGCCGATCGGTCCCTGGCCCCGCAACGTGCGGACGACGTCCTCGGCGAGGTGCTTCGCGCCCCGCATCAGGTTCCGGCCGTTCTCGTCCATCGTCTGCCGGATGAGTTGCGGGTTCGTCGGCAGGTAGTTGTCGGGCGCGACGAGTTCGAGCCCTTCCCGCACGGTGAACCCGACGATGTTTTCGGCTGCCGCGTCCGCGCCGGGCACGCGCTTCACCGATTCGCGCGCGATTTCGGAGGCCGTCAGGAACGCCTGGGCCATGAGGTTGAACGGGAACTTCGCCCAGGCCGGATCGGCGAAGCGACTGGCGTACGGCGTGCCCGCGGCCTCCGGCGGGTTCGCGCCCCC
>JBBIVG010000104.1:0-10083 GCA_037439865.1 Nevskiaceae bacterium | reverse complement strand
TGGGCGTTGGAATCAGGCACACCAGCAGCGCAATGAGCACGACGACGGGAACGACGGACCCAGAGCCGGAGGTTGCAACCGCGAAGGCCGAGAACGGCGCAAGCGTCGCTGTCGCGAGCAGGAACACGAGGGTCAGCATGGCGAGCAGGATGGAGAGCGCGATCTCATTCGGCGTCTTGCCGCGCTTCGCGCCTTCGACCATGGCGATCATCCTGTCCAGGAACGATTCGCCGGGGTCGCTTGTGACGCGGACGACCAGCCAGTCCGACAGCACGCGCGTGCCGCCCGTGACCGACGAGAAGTCGCTGCCCGCCTCGCGGGGCACCGGGGCGGACTCGCCGGTGATTGCGCTCTCGTCGACGGACGCGATGCCTTCGACGACCTCGCCGTCGGCCGGGATCGTCTCCTTCGCCTCGACCAGAAAGAAGTCGCCCTTGCGAAGCGCATTCGCGGAGACGAGCTCATGGCGATCGGAGCGCTTTGCGGAAGCGAGGCGCCGGGCCTGTACTTCGCGACGCGTGGAGCGCAACGCCGCGGCCTGCGCCTTGCCGCGCCCTTCGGCCACGGCCTCGGCGAAGTTCGCAAACAGCACCGTGAGCCACAACCACGCCGCGATGGCGATCACGAAGCCGGCGCGACCGAAGTTCGCGCCGTCGCCCGTGGCGGCGACGACACCGATCACGGTCGTGAGGATGCTGCCGACGTAGACCACGAACATCACCGGGTTGCGAACCTGCACGCGCGGGTCCAGTTTGCGCAGCGAATCGATCATGCCCGCGAGCACGATGGGTCCACTGAGTAAGGCACGACGCTCGACGGCGACGTTGGGCATGTCCGGACGCCTCACGGGTGGATCATCTGCAGGTGCTCGACGATCGGGCCGAGCGCGAGCGCCGGTACGAACGTCAGCGCTCCGACCAGCAGCACGACGCCGACCAGCAGCGTCACGAAGAGCGGCGTGTGCGTCGGCAGCGTCCCGGACGTCACCGCCACCGCTCGCTTCCGGGCGAGGCTGCCGGCGATCGCGAGCACCGGGATCATGAGCCAGTAGCGCGACAGCCACATCGCCACCCCGAGCGCGAGATTGAAGAAGAAATTGTTGGCCGAGAGCCCGCCGAACGCGCTGCCGTTGTTGTTTCCTGCGGAGCTGAACGCGTACAGGATCTCGGAGAATCCGTGCACGCCCGGGTTGCCGACCCTTGCGACGGCGTCCGGCACCACGCACGCGATGGCGGCGCCGACCAGCACGATGAATGGCGGGAGCAGCAGCACGAGCGAGGCCATCTTCACCTCGTACGCCTCGATCTTTTTGCCCAGGTACTCCGGCGTACGACCGACCATGAGTCCCGCGATGAACACGGCCACGATCGCAAACATGAGCATGCCGTAGAGGCCGCTGCCCACGCCGCCGAATACCACCTCGCCGAGCTGCATCAGCCACATCGGCACGAGCCCTCCGAGGGGCGTGAACGAGTCGTGCATCGCGTTCACCGAACCGTTCGACGCGGCCGTGGTCGCCGCGGCCCAGAGCGCCGAGTTCGCGACGCCGAAGCGGAGTTCCTTGCCCTCCATGTTGCCGCCCGATTGCGCGTCCGACGCCTGCTGGTCCACCAGGGCGGCTTCGAGGCGCGGATTTCCGGCCTGCTCCGCGGCGTACCCCGCCAGCGTCAGCGGGACGAAGATCACCAGCATCGCTGCCAGCACGGCCCAGCCCTGGCGCGTGTCGCCGACCATGCGCCCGAATGTGTAGCAGAGCGCCGCTGGGATCAGCAGGATCGCGAGCGCCTCGAGGAAGTTCGTCAGTGGAGTCGGATTCTCGAGGGGATGCGCCGAGTTCACGTTGAAGAAGCCGCCACCGTTCGTGCCCAGCTGCTTGATGGCGATCTGGCTCGCGGCCGGGCCGAGCGGCACCGTCTGCTCCGTAATCGTCTGCGGCTGCGTGACGGGCTCGACCAGGGACACGGAGCGGTAGGGCGCGAAGCTCTGGACGACACCCTGCCCCGCGAGAATGAGCGCGAGCAGCGTGGAAAGCGGCAGCAGGATGTACAGCGTGCTGCGGGTGAGGTCCACCCAGAAGTTGCCGAGGCCCGCGACTTCCCGTCGCACGAAGCCGCGGATGAGCGCGACGAGAACGGCCATGCCGGATGCGGCCGAAACGAAGTTCTGCACGGCCAGGCCCAGCATCTGCGTCAGGTAGCTCATCGTCGTCTCGCCGCCATACCCCTGCCAGTTCGTGTTGGTCGCGAAACTGACCGCGGTGTTGAACGCGGAGTCCGGCGACACGCCGGCGAAGCCCTGCGGGTTCAGGGGCAGCACCGCCTGCAGGCGCTGCAGCAGGTAGACGACCACCACGCCGGCGAAATTGAAGAGCAGGATGGCCAGTGCGTACTGCTTCCAATCCTGTTCGTGCTCAGGGTCTACTCCCGAAAACCGATAGGTCAGTCGCTCGACGGGGAGGACCAGCGGCGTGAGCCACGTGCGCTCGCCCGCGTAGACCTGTGCCATGAAAGTGCCCAGCGGCCGGACGAGCGCGACGAGCACGAGGACGTAGAGGCCGATCTGCAGCAGCCCGAACCCGGTCACTGGAACTTCTCCGGGTTGAGCAGGGCGACGAAGAGATACACGGCCAGCGCAACGACCAGCGCGAGGCTGACCAGGTCGATGATCGTCATGACGGCTTTCCCAGGACGTCGACCAGGCGGTAAAGACCGTAGGTGGCTGCGACCAGGGCCGCCGTAACCAGGATGACCCACAGTTCCATGCTGTCCTCCGGCAGTACTCATCTGCCCGGAGGAAATGGTGAACCCGCGCTCCGGACCCGGGGAGGGTGAATCGTGTGAAAAGAAGGGATAGCGCCGGGTGGCGGCCACCAGCCGGCGCAAGGCGGGGAAAAAGGTTGGGGCGGCGCGACGACGGAGCTCGTGAGGCCGGCTCAGGTCCTCGCGTACCAGGACTTCACGCCCGCGTGGTCGCGCACGAGGTCGTGCACCCGCATGAGCTTCGGATAACCGGCGAAGATCGTGGCGGGGATGTGGTCGACCTTGCCGCCGCTGAACCAGCGGACGGCCATGTGGATCTTCAGGTCCACGACGTGGATCTTCTCGCCGCCGAAGAACGGCCCGTCGCCGATGTTCCTCTCCGCGGCCTGGGCCCACTGCGGCAGGAATCCGGCCACGAGTGCTTCGCGCGCGGCCTTCTTCTCGGCGTCGCCCATGCGGATGGTCGGGCTCACGACGGCGCGCAGGTCCTCGACGTGCTGCATCATTCCCTCGTGACGTGCAGCCTCGAAGTCATCGGCCGGGTGCAGGCCGTGGCGGCGGCCGATCAGCACGAGGATCGCGTTCGAGTGCGCGATCGGCGCACGTCCTGGAATCTCGAGGACCGGGAGGCTGCCATAGGGCGTCTGTCCCTTCATCGCCGGCCAGTCGGCGGGCTTGATGCGCACGTCCTCGAAGTCGATGCCTGCCAGGTGCAGGGCGAGACGGCACTCCTCGCCGCGACTGACGGGAGCGTCGAAATAAATCAGCTTGGGCTTGCTCATGGGCGCAGGAGTATATCGC
Organism: Nevskiaceae bacterium; assembly: GCA_037439865.1. Taxonomy (GTDB): domain Bacteria; phylum Pseudomonadota; class Gammaproteobacteria; order Steroidobacterales; family Steroidobacteraceae; genus RPQJ01. The sequence goes on along the minus strand of JBBIVG010000104.1, from coordinate 6,523 downwards.
CGCGGCAGCGAGTTCGAACTCGGCGCTACATCGGGAAGCTCATCGCGCAGAGTCCGACGACGTCTCCACCGTGGGAGAGCATGCACTCGATGCGCATCGTGCCGTCACCCCAGGGCAGGAAGTGGAAGAAGGTCGTGACGGCACCATCCGGCGCCGGGTAACCGCCGATGTGCTCGAAGGCCCTCTGGTACTCGCCCGTCGTGAGATTCAGGCGGTGAATGATGTCGGCGTGAAAGGGCAGGATGTCTGCGTTCCACGCGCCGCTGTACTGGTACCAGTAGAGGTTGGGCTCGACGTAGACGAAATCGATGCCCGGCCCGTAGACGATGCCGGTGGCGCCGGGCGGATTCGGCAACTGGGTCACCTTCGTATTGGCGAAGCTGCCGTGCCCATCGTTCTGGATCATGAGCTGCGCTGGGAGCCAGTTCGCGGGGCAGTCCGTCGGAGCCCGCGCTGACTCCTCGCCGCAGACATTCCCGCCCACGAACAGGTCGCGGACGCCGCGGCCGACGTCGATGAGTTCGAATTCGGTCAGGCCCTTGCCGATCAGGCCGTCGGGCAAGCGCTGGCGCTCTTCGTGGAAAGTGCCGTCGCCGTTGTTGATCAGAACGCGGTGCTGTCGCACAGGATCGACGCGGTACCGGCCGTTGTCCGTCTCCACGACGTCCGGCAGACCGTCCCCGTTCAAGTCCGCGGCCGTGCCGCCGTGGTGCTTGGCGACGCCCGGCACGACGATGTTGGCGAACGTTCCGTCCGGCTGGCTGAGAAGGAGATGGTCCTGGTCGCCCGGGGCATCCGCGACATCGACGCCGTAGCACTCCTGGTAAACGTCCGGGACGCCGTCGCCGTTGAAATCGGCGACCAGCACCTTGCTCCCGCCGCCCAGACACGCGGTCGTGTCCTTCAGGACTTCGGCCGTGTGGTCTTCGTAGCGGAAGCCCGGCTTCAGCTTGAAGAAGTAAAAGTGGCCCACCAGGTCGGCCGGAACATTCGGCGCGGTCTTTTCCGCCGAAGCGAAAACCAGCGAATACGAACCTTCCTGGAAGAAGTCGCCCCACGCGAATCGCCAGCTCGGTATCGGCGAGAAGCTATTGCCGCCAGGGCCGATCGTCGGCATGCCATGGGCCTGCGCCGGATCGCCCGCCGCCATGCGGTTCTCGTAGGAGCTCGGCAGCACGGGAATCGGAACGTTCAGCAAGGCCGAGGCGGACGCATTCGCACTGCCGCTGCTGCATGCGAGCGTGTACGTGAACTGCCCGCCGGCCGTCGGCGTCACCGGCAGGCTGCCGCTCACGGGCTGTGAGCCGGCCCATGCCTGGGCCGCGTTACAACTCGTGGCGCCACTCGCAGACCAGGTGAGCGTCGCCGTCTGACCGACACGCACCTTTTCCGGGGAGACGCTCATCGTGATGACGGGCGCGCAGTTCTTCTTGCATCTCTTCGGCTTCTTCGTCTTTTCGCTCCCGGCGGTCGCCGCAGCCATCTTCTTGGACGCGCCGCTCGTTGACGGAGTCGTCGAGTCACCACCGATGCTCGCGACCACGGCGGTCGCGGCCAGGGCCGCGCTCGCGGACAGCACCAGCAGCCACGCTGCCTTCGGGTTCAGCTGCATGGATCACCTCCCCATGGTGCCGGGGCCGCGGGCGCCGCCGGCTGTTCTTCGTCTCCTTATAGGGTGCACTCCGCTCGGAGCCGCTGCAAGAACTCGCAGGGGCGTCCAGGCACGGCGCCACGTTTTGTCTACCGCAGTGACCCCTGCGACCTTACTATTCGTGCCGACAGGTGGTTGCACTCCGCGACCGCATGGAATGTCCCGACTGGAGGCGACATGGCAATGACTTTTGCTCGAGTTCTCGCGCTCACCGCCGTTGCAGCACTCGCCGCATGCGGCCAGCAGAAGCCGGGGGTACCCTCGTCGCCGTCGACGGAGGGTGCGACGCAGACTGCGTCGGCCGGCGATGCGGCCGCGGAGGCTGCGGCCAAGGAGAGGCAGGCGCTCGAGGCCGGCGTGGAGGCCGTCGTCTACGGCCTGCCGCTCGTGATCATGGACGTCACCCGGGCCAAGACGACGAACGTGGCGCACGTGGAAGCGTTCGCGGCGCCCGTCAACCAGTTCGCGAATGTTCGGGAGTTCCCGGACGCTTCTTTCAAGGACGTCGTGCGCGCGAACGTCGACACGCTCTACTCGTCGGCCTGGCTCGACCTCTCTAAGGAACCGATCGTGCTCTCGGTTCCGGATACCAAGGGCCGGTACTACCTGATGCCGATGCTGGATGCGTGGACGAACATCTTCGCCTCGCCCGGCAAGCGCACGACTGGCACGAAGGTCGGCAACTTCGCCATCACGGGCCCGGGCTGGACCGGCACCTTGCCCGCGGGTGTCACGGAATTGAAGTCGCCCACCAACATGGTGTGGCTCATCGGTCGCACCCAGACTAACGGGCCGAAGGACTACGCCGCGGTCCACAAGATCCAGGATGGCTTCAAGCTCACCCCGCTCTCTTCATTCGGCAAGCCTTACACGCCGCCGGAAGGCACGGTTGATCCGAACGCGGACATGAAGACCGCACCGGTCGACCAGCTGAAGGCGATGAGTTCGGAGGCGTTCTTCAATCGCATGGCCGCGCTGATGAAGGACAACCCGCCGCCGGCATCCGAGGCACCGGTCCTCGAGAAGCTGAAGGCGATCGGCATCGTCCCGGGCGAGAAATTCGATCCGTCGAAGCTTGACCCAGCCGTGGCCAAGGGACTCGAGAAATCGGTGAGCGTCGCGCTTGAGAAGCTTCAGGCCGCGTCGAAGGAGACCGGGTCGCCGGTGAACGGCTGGCGGGTTCCGCCGATGGTGCTCGGTAATTTCGGCACCGAGTACGGTGCGCGCGCCGTCGTCGCGCTGATCGGCCTCGGCGCCAACCTGCCCCAGGATGCCGTCTATCCGTCGGCTTTCGTGGATGGCGACGGCCAGCCGCTCGATGGCGCGAACCGCTACGTCATCCACTTCGACAAGGACTCGACGCCGCCGGTGAAGGCCTTCTGGTCGATCACGATGTACAACGCCGACTCGTTCTTCGTGGCGAACCCGATCAATCGCTTCGCGATCAGCAGCTGGATGCCGCTCAAGAAGAATGCCGACGGCTCGCTCGACCTCTACGTGCAGGCCGAGTCGCCGGGCAAGGACAAGGAGTCGAACTGGTTGCCGGCCGCGTCCGGGCCGTTCAGCGCCACGCTGCGCATGTACTGGCCGACCGAGACGCCGCCGTCGATCATGGACGGCTCCTGGAAGCCGCCCGCGGTCAACAGGGTGAAGTGACGCGGCGTTCGCGGAAACGGCTGGGCGTCTCGCCGGACCAGCGCCGGAACGCGCGGGTGAAGGCCGCTACCTCGGAGTAGCCGAGCGCGACCGCGATCTCCGTCAGCCTCATTTCCGTCGTGTGCAGGAAATGCCGCGCCGTGTCGTAACGCACCTCGTCGAGGACCTGCCGGAACGTGGTGCCGCATTCCCGGAGACGGCGATGCAGCGTCCTCCGATGCATCTCGAGCATCTGCGCGACGCGATCGTTCGCCGCGCCGCCATGGAGCATCTGCAGTCGCAGGGCACGCTGCACGTCGTTGATCAGGCTGTCTTTTCCCACCGCCGCGAGCTGGCTCTCGAACATCTCGAAGCGGTGGCGGTCGGCCCCGGGAGTCGTCTGCAGAAGTACCCCGGAATCGAAGCGCATGCCGGTGATTTCGGAATTGAATTCGATCCGGGCCGGAAGCGCGCGTCGGTACGGGCCGCTCGATCCGGGCCGGCTGCGTGCCAGCAGGAACACGTCGGGCGTCCAGCCAGGTGCCGTCAGTTCGCGCATGATGTTGAGGAACCAGCTGGCGATGGTGTCGTGGATGTGATCCGCGCCGATCGTGCTCGCGTGGAAGATCGAGTAGCCGATCGTGGTCCGGTCTCCGTCGGTGAGTGCGAAAGCCAGCGTGCCGCGGGCGTGGAGACGCTGGTGGACGGCCATGGTACGGACGGCGTCGCCGACGGTGTCGGCACTACACGCCATCTCGCCGATCGTGCCCAGGTGGCGCATGCCGAGTCGCTGCCCGAAGAGCAGTCCGAAGTGCTCGCAGCCCGATCGCTCGGCGGCCGACTTGAGCAGGCGGCCCACCTGGAAGAAGGGGACGCGGCGCTCTGGGCTCGCGAGCGCATTCGGCGGCAGACCGAGATCCCGGAGCAGTTCCTCCGGGTCCACCCGGAATTCCCGCAGCATTTCCGGCAGCACCACGAGGGGGCCCACGCGCTGGCCCGGGTCGTCCCTTTCGGATCGACTCTTCCAGTCTTCGTCGCTGCCGGATGCCATGCGTTTGCCGCCCCGTGTTGGTGCGCTGCAAGAATGCAGTAACGGTCCGGGCGCCTCAATGTTCATCTGGTATCAGCCGATGCGAGTCGGTGATGGCGACCGAGAACGACGCAACACGTGAACTGTCCCAAGATGCAAAGACAGAGTTAGAGTCCGATCTGCACATTCGCCGTTTCCCCAAAAGAAAACAGCAGTCTGAGGAAGGCCGACATGCGTTGGTTACCGCTCGTCCTCGTCGCGTTCGCCACGGTCACCGGCTGCGGCAAGCACAAGCCACCCGCCGAGGAGCGCGGGCCGGTGTCGGTGAGCGTCATGACGGTCACCCCGCGCGATACGCCGGTGACTTTCGAATACGTCGGGCAGACGGCGAGCTCGCACCAGGTGGAGATCCGCGCCCGGGTGAATGGCTTCCTCGACCGGCGCGTCTATACGGAAGGCTCGATGGTCAAGGCGGGCGACGTGCTGTTCCAGCAGGACCCCAAGCCGTTCCAGGCGCAGCTCAAGGCGGCCGAGGGCGCGCTCGCAGAGCAGAAGGCGCGCCTCCAGACCGCGAACGACAACCTCGCGCAGGTCAAGCCGCTCGCCGCGCTCAACGCCTTGAGCCAGAAGGATCTCGACGACGCTACGGGGCAGCAGCAGGCGGCGGCTGCGGCCGTGCAGACCGCGGAGGCCAATGTGGAGACCGCGCGGCTCAACCTGTCCTACACGACGATCACGAGCCCGGTGACCGGCCTGTCGAGCTTCGCGCGGATCCAGGACGGAGCCTACCTGAGCGCCGAGAACAGCCTGCTCACCTACGTCGAGCAGATGGACCCGATCTGGGTCAACTTCACGCTCTCGGAGAACGAGATGCTGGCGTACCGCGCGCAGTCGAAGGACGGCAGCCTGCGCCTGCCGCCCCAGGACAAGTACGTGGTCGAGCTGGTCCTGGCGGACGGCAGCGTGTACGCGCACAAGGGCACGATCACGTTCGCGAACGCGAGCTACGACACGCGCACGGGCAGCTTCCTGCTGCGCGCGACGCTGCCGAATCCGGAAGGCGAGCTGCGCCCGGGCGAGTTCGTGCGCGTCCGCGTGTCCGGTCCCGTGCGCGTGAACGCGGTGCTCGTGCCGCAGGAGGCCGTGCTGCAGGGGGCGAAGGGACACTTCGTCGTGCTCGTGGACAAGGAAGGCAAGGCGCAGGTCCGGCCCGTGCAGGTCGGCGCCTGGCAGGGCGGCGACTGGTTCATCAACGCCGGGCTGAGCGCAGGTGACGTGGTCGTGACCGACGGCGTGGCGCGGCTCTCGCCGGGCGCCCCGGTCAAGATCGCCCAGAAGTAACGCGCGGAGATCCACCCGATGTTCTCCCGCTTCTTCATCGACCGGCCGATCTTCGCGGCCGTCATCGCGCTCGTCATCTCCGTCGTCGGCATCGTCGCGATGGTGCAGCTGCCGATCGCGCAGTACCCCCAGGTGACGCCGATCCAGATCCAGGTCACGGCCACCTACCCGGGTGCCAATGCCGCGCTCGTCGCGCAGAACGTCGGCGCGCCGATCGAGCAGCAGGTCAATGGCGCGAACAACATGATCTACATGTCCTCGACGAGTTCGTCGACGGGCAACTACACGCTGACGATCTATTTCACCATCGACACCGATCCCGCGCTCGCGCAGGTGGACGTACAGAACCGCGTGAGCCAGGCGATGGCGCAGCTGCCGCAGTCCGTGCAGTCGCAGGGTGTCGACGTCCAGCAGAAGACCAACACCTTCCTGATGGTGCTGGCGTTCTATTCGCCGGACGGGCGCTACGACCCGAACTTCATCTCGAACTACACGAACACGCAGATCCTCGGCACGATCAATCGCATCCCGGGCGCCAACCAGGCCTCGATCTTCGGCGTGCCGGAGTACGCGATGCGCATCTGGCTCAGGCCGGACCGCATGGCGCAGCTCGGGATCTCAACCAGCGAGATCGCCAACGCGATCAAGAACCAGAACCAGCAGTTCGCGGTCGGCCGGATCGGGGCGCCGCCGACGCCCTACCCGGTGAAGCAGACCTTCCCGGTCACCACGCGCACGATCACCGACCCGGCGCAGTTCGACAACATGATCCTGCGCAGCGCGAACCAGGACGCCGCGCTGGTGAGGGTCAAGGACGTCGGCCGCACCGAGCTCGGTACCGATTTCGACGACATCCGCGCCAAGTT
>JBBIVG010000103.1:0-10098 GCA_037439865.1 Nevskiaceae bacterium | reverse complement strand
TTACTTCAACTCTTCGCGCGCGCCTGCGGGTCGGCGAGGAACAGCCAGGTCTCGACGACCGTGTCCGGGTTGAGCGACATGCTCTCGATGCCCTCGTCGAGCAGCCAGCGCGCGAGGTCGGGGTGATCCGACGGGCCCTGGCCGCAGATGCCGATGTACTTGCCGGCCTTGCGGCAGGCATGGATGGCCATGTGCAGCATGGCCTTGACCGCGTCGTCGCGCTCGTCGAACAGCCTTGCGATGATCGCCGAGTCGCGATCGAGCCCGAGCGTGAGCTGCGTCATGTCGTTCGAGCCGATGGACATGCCGTCGAAGAACTCGAGGTAACGGTCCGCGAGCACCGCGTTGGTCGGCACCTCGCACATCATGATGACCTTGAGCCCGTTCTCGCCGCGCTTGAGGCCGTTCTGCGCCAGCAGGCCCACGACGTCCTCGGCCTCGCGCAGCGTGCGCACGAACGGCACCATCACCCAGACGTTGCCGAGGCCCATTTCCTCGCGCACGCGCTTCAACGCGCGGCATTCGAGTTCGAAGCACGGGCGGAAGCTCTCGTCCACGTAACGGGCCGCGCCGCGGAACCCGATCATCGGATTTTCCTCGACCGGCTCGTACTGCCGGCCGCCGATCAGGTTGGCGTACTCGTTCGACTTGAAATCCGAGAGGCGCACGATTACGGGTTCGGGAGCGAAGGCCGCGGCAATGGTGCCGACGCCCTCGCAGAGCTTCTCGATGTAGAACTCGACCGGATCGGAATACCCTGCCATCTGCCGGCGGATCGTGTCCTTCAGGTCGTCGTCGAGCCCGTCGAAGCCGAGCAGCGCCTTCGGGTGCACGCCGATCATGCGGTTGATGATGAACTCGAGGCGTGCGAGGCCAACGCCGCGGTTCGGGATCGCGGCGAAGTCGAACGCGCGGTCCGGGTTGCCGACGTTCATCATGATCTTGACCGGCAGCGACGGCATCGCGTCGAGCTCGACCTGCGTCTGCTCGAACGTGAGCGCGCCGTCGTACACGTAGCCCGTGTCGCCCTCGGCGCACGAGACCGTGACCGGCTGCCCCTCGGTGATGAGCGATGTGGCGTTGCCACAGCCCACGACGGCCGGAATGCCGAGCTCGCGGGCGATGATGGCGGCATGGCAGGTGCGGCCGCCGCGATTCGTGACGATCGCGGACGCGCGCTTCATGACCGGCTCCCAGTCCGGGTCAGTCATGTCCGCGACGAGGACATCACCCGTCTCGACGCGCGCCATTTCCTTGACGTTGCGGATCACCCGTGCAGGACCGGCGCCGATCCGGTGGCCGATGCTGCGCCCGCTCACCAGCACCTTGCCCTTGGTCTTCAGCGTGTAGCGCTGCAGCGTGCGGCCGGCGCGGCTCTGCACGGTCTCGGGCCGGGCCTGCAGGATGTAGATTCGCCCGGTCTCGCCGTCCTTGCCCCACTCGATGTCCATCGGGCAGCCGTAGTGCTCCTCGATGATGAGTGCCTGCCGCGCGAGTTCCTTGATGTCGTCGTCGGTCAGGCAGAAGCGCATGCGGTCCGCTTCCGGCACGTCGACGGTGACGACGCGGCGCCCCGCGTCGCCCTGCGACGCGTAGGTCATCTTGATGGCCTTGCTGCCCAGCGTGCGGCGCACGATGGGCTGGTGGCCCGTGCGCAGCGCGGGCTTGTAGACGTAGAACTCGTCCGGATTGACCGCGCCCTGCACGACGGTCTCGCCGAGGCCCCAGGACGCGGTGATGAACACCACGTCGCGAAAGCCCGAGTCGGTGTCGAGCGTGAACATCACGCCGCTCGCGCCGAGGTCGCTGCGCACCATGTACTGGATGCCCGCGGACAGCGCGACCTGCGAGTGCTCGAAGCCCTGGTGCACGCGATAGGCGATCGCACGGTCGTTGAAGAGCGAGGCGAACACCTCGTGCACGGCTCGGACCACGTTGTCGCGCCCGCGCACGTTGAGCAGCGTCTCCTGCTGTCCTGCGAACGAGGCTTCCGGCAGGTCCTCGGCGGTGGCCGACGAGCGCACCGCGACAGCCACGTCGCCGAGCCCTTCACACATCGCGTCGTAGCCCGCGACGATTTCGCGCTCGAGCTGCGCGGGGAACGGCGTCGCCAGGATCCACTCGCGGATGCGGGCCCCGACCTCGGCGAGGCGCGCGACGTCGTCCACGTCGAGCGCGTCGAGCTCGGTCTTGATGCGCGCGGCGAGCCCGTCGTGGGCGAGGAACTCGCGATACGCGTCGGCCGTGGTGGCGAAGCCGCCCGGCACGGTGACGTGCAGGGCAGTCAGGTTGGCGATCATCTCGCCGAGCGACGAGTTCTTGCCGCCGACGCTCGCAACGTCGTGTCGGCCGAGCTCCGCGAAAGGAATGGTGTAGCGGCTCACGAGTCGCCCCTTGCTACTGGCATCGTACAGGTGAAAGACTGCGCGACAGGCAGGTGCCCATCGAGGGTGTCGCGCGAATGAATCGCAGAACCGTGTTTTTCGTCTCGGACCAGACCGGCGTGACCGCGGAAACGATGGGACACAGCCTGCTCACGCAATTCGAAGGCCTCGAATTCCGACAGGTGACTCTGCCATTTATCTCCACTGTTGACAAGGCAGAGGAAGCCGTAAGAAAGATCGACGCGACGGGCCGCGCCGATGGACGGCGCCCGGTGGTGTTCAGCACCCTCGTCAAGGACGAACTGCGCGCAGTGGTGAAGCGCAGCAACGGGCTGTTCCTAGATTTCTTCGACGCGTTCCTGACGCCGCTCGAGGCCGAGCTCGGCGTCAAGTCGTCCGAGCGCGCGGGTCGTGCGCACGGCATCGCCGACCAGCACGTGTACGGCGCGCGCATCGATGCGACGAATTTCGCGCTCGCCGCGGACGACGGCAGCGTCGCCGCGGACTACGAGCGCGCCGACGTGGTCCTCACCGGCGTGTCGCGTTCGGGCAAGACGCCGACCTGCATCTACATGGCCATGCAGTACGGCGTCTTCGCGGCGAACTACCCGCTCACCGAGGACGACTTCGAGAGCAAGCAGCTGCCCGCGCTGCTTCGCGAGCACACGTCGAAGCTCTTCGGCCTGACGATCGCGCCGAACCGCCTCGCCCATATCCGCAACGAACGACGCCCCGGCAGCCGCTATGCTTCGCTCGCGCAGTGCGAGTACGAGGTGCGCTGCGCCGAGAACCTGTTCCAGCGTTTCGGCGTGCCCACCCTCAACACGACGGAGTGCTCGATCGAGGAAATCGCGAGCCGCGTGATCGATCGCATGGGCATCGAGCGCAGGCTGCGTCCGTGACGATGCGCACGGTGTGTTGCGCGTCACGGTCGGGCGAAAACGCTGTGCTATAGTCGGCCAATGACCGTGGACAGCCTGTGCGTGACCTCGTGGCGTGCGCGGCCGGTGAGCTTCGTCAGCCTGATGACGCTGTACGAGAGCAACTACATCCGGCTGCGCGGCCTCGTGGGTGACGTCCGCGCGCTCGGCGGCCGGCGGGTCTCGAGCGTGCCCGCGGACTGCGACCTGCACCTCGAGGTCGTCGAGCACAGCCCCTACACGTCCGTGCTGCGCCTCACGTATTTCTTCACGGAGGACTCGGGAAGCGTCGCGGACCCCGACCTCGAGGTCCGCGTGTACCACGATGCGCGCCTCGCGGACGCCAGTCGCTGCGCGCGCTGGGTGAGGCACCCGGGCCTCGAGTCGATACGCTCGGGCCTCTCCGCCGCGCTCGGCGAGCGCTGGTTGCGCAACATGCTCCTCAACAAGTGGCTCGATTACTGCGTCGATCGCGGTCACCGCTTCCTCGGGACACCGGCCGGAGCGCACGACGCGCTGCATGAGCCTGCGTGACGGCCTCCATCGCCTGACACTGCGCCTGGCGGGTCGCAGCCCCACCGCCGAGGACGAGCGGCTCGTCGCGCTGTTCCGTAACCGCGCCGAGCTGAAGAAAGAGCTGAGTGCCCTCGACGAGGACCGCCACCGGCTGCTCGATCGCCTCAAGCTGCAGGAAGGCGCGACGATGCGCGTCGAGGAGCAGCTCGCGACGCTCGAGGACTACCTCGGCCGACCCGAAGAGGGTTACAAGAACCTCACGTACTTCCAGCTGAAGGGGCTGTGGCGCGCGGCATCGAAGCGGCTCGAGCGGTTCGGCGCGGAGCTGACGCGCCAGCAGCAGGACCGGGAGCGGCGCCAGCAGCTCGCCGAGTTCGAGCGGGGGAAGCGGGCGCGCCTCGCGGACGTCGACCGGGAGCTGGTCGAGGCGCGGGTGCTCGCCGACCAGTTGCAGGCGGAGCAGAAGCTGGCCCAGCAGCGCATGACTGCGCTCGTCGGCTTCTGGAACTACTTCCGCAGGCGCAGGCTTGCCGAAGCGCTGGAGACGCGTCGCCTGCGGCTGGAGGCTGCGCAGGCCGCGGTCACGGACCTGAGCGACTCCCGGCACGCCGTCGATTCGGAGCCGCCGCCATTGTTCGAGGGCCTGAGTCTCGAGGGGCGACGCGCGGTGAACCTGGCGATCATTGCTTATGCCGAGGCGCTGCGCGACCGGCTGGCTGCCGCAGGGCTCGCGGACGTGGCGCGGCAGACCACGCTCAGGCGCGTGTATGAGTCGAGTTATGGCGGGCGCGAGGAGTGCCTGGCGCTGATGGAGCGCGCGGCCCGGACCGCTGCGGAGATCGCGGGGAAGCCGGACGACCTCGTCGACATCAAGGCGCGCACCGACCGCCTTCGACACATGGTCGCGTATCGCGGTGAGCTCGACGCGATCCCGTCGCAGGAAAGCATCCAGTCGCCGGACGCTCACGCGCGCGGCGAGCAGGGCGTCAACGTGCTGCTCGAGGAATACTTCGAGATCTACAGCGTGCTGCTGCGCTGAGCGACAACGGTTCCCGTGTTCGCCGCGCGCCGGAAAGTGTCGCAAGGCATCGAAGGAGTGTGGCGGACTCCGGAGATCTCGAGAATGGTTTGGCTATCCGCCACGACGCAGAGGCTGGGACGGCATCGGCGGCAATGCAACCAGCACGTTGCGCTGCCTGTACGGCGATTATTGCCTGCGGCGTGCGCGAGTTCGCGATCATCTGCTGCCGCAGGAAGCGGGCGCAGGCGGATCTCGAAAATGTCTTCACCCCCTGGACGTGAAGGCCGCCATTTCCGGTCGGGCACGTTCGCGCAATCCCTTATTGTCGTCCGCAATGGCGCGGAAAAGACTCTGGAGCCGTGGCTACGAGCAGGGAGCGACCATGCAGTTTCAATATTCTGTGGGGCTCATCGCCAGTGTGATGCTGCTTCTCGCGGCATCGTCGTCGGGGTCTGCGGACCTTGCGTGGTGTCAGAAGGCTGCCAAAGACTTCGTTGATGTTGCCTATAGGCCTGACGAGAGTGGCGTGCTCGACAACGGCAAAGCGGAGAGTGAGGTTCTGGACAAGCTGGTGAGGGAGAGTCAGCTCCAAGGAAACGCCACGGTGACGGACCGGATGGCGAATCGAGCCCTCTACCTGCGTTCACGGACCCGCACGCCCAAGTCCGAGGCCGTAACCGATGTATACGGTCTTTGCGCGTCACTTGCTGCGGGCGGCGGGAGGGGTCAGTCGAACGTCTTACGCGGCCCGGACGCAGTCTCGGATCTTTCGGACAAGCAAGCAGCTTGGGAACGGTACTACCAGCCCAGCGCGGAGTGCGTCAGCCCCGACGATTGGAATGTCACCGTCGAATGTGGCAATGCGCGCATGAGAGCCCGGGCGGAGTTTGACAGCAAGTGGTCTGCCGGTCAGATCAGGACCGGCGACAGGTAGGCGGGCAGGGCAGGAGCGGAGCCAGACTCTCAAGCCTGCTCCAGGGCGCCAATGCAGCCACCCGCTCGACCGCGGCCAAATCGGCCATGGTGCGGAGTTCTCGCTCGTCCGGGGCGAGGCCTCAATGACCGATCCTGTCCCTCGGAGTGTGCGGTTTGGTTGGCACTCGCAGTGCTTCCTGATCGGCGCAACGGGCAAAGTCGCGACGGAGCGATCGTCGCGGAGGGCGGCGATGCGCGGGCTAAAACTGCTCGAATCAGGGAGACTGGGCTGGTTCTGGTGTCGGAAGGCTGACGGACGCTGAACTCGTACCTGGCTCCGATGCCTGGCCGAACACACGCTTGCGCCACAGATTCAGGTCGTCGAACCAGACGTAGAACATCGGCACGATCAGCAGCGACACGACGGCCGAGAACGCCAGCCCACCCATGATCGCGCGCGCCATCGGATAGTACGCCGGCCCCTGGCCGCTGCCGCCCACCTGGGCGTCGCCGATCGCGAGCGGGGTGAGCCCGAGCAGCGTGGTGAGCACGGTCATCATGATGGGGCGCAGGCGGTCCCGACCGGCCTGCAGGATCGCGTCGTGGCGCGAGAATCCCGCGGCACGCAGGTCGATCACGTGGGCGATCAGCACGATGCCGATGTTCACCACCACGCCGATCAGCACCATGAACCCGATCATCGCCATCATGGTGATCGTGGTTCCCGTCAACGCCAGGAACCAGATCGAGCCCACGCTCGCGAACAGGATGGAGGTGATGATCGAGAGCGGGTACAGCGCCGACTCGAACAGCGACGCCATGACGAGGAAGATCAGCACGACCGCCAGGATCATGTTCTGGGCCATGATCTGCACGGCCTTGTCGTTCTCGTCGAAGCCGCGGCCGAGCTTCCAGGAATAGCCCGGCGGCAGCGGGTAGTCGTTCATGATCGGCTCGACCCGCTTGCGGACCTCGTCCATGGTCGTGCCCTTCGCAAGATTGGCATTGATCACGACGGTGGTCAGCCGGTTCTTGCGCTTGATCTCGCGATCGCTCGGCTGCACGACGAAGTCCGCGACCGCACCGAGCTCGGTCCGCGAGCCGTCGCCCAGCATCACCGGGACGCGCGCGAGATCCTCGACCGACTGCCGGTCCGACGCGCGGAACGCGAGCCGCATCGTGAGCTCGCGGTCGGTCGTGCGCAGCTCGGGTAGCTTGTCGCCGCGCATCGCGCCCGCGACGGTCATTGCGATCTGCTGCGTCGTGAGTCCGAGCTGGGCGGCGCGGTCACGGTTCACGACGACCTGGACCTCCTGCTCCCCGGTGCCGGCCTCGGAGCGGACGGTCTCGAGCCCCGGCACTGCCGACAACCTGTGCGCGACATCCTTCGAGATCTCGGCCAGCCGCTCCGTCGACTCTCCGGACAACTGCAGGCTGAACGAGCTGCCGCCGCTCGACATCTGGTCGAACTGGAAGCTGGGCTTGCCGATGATGATCTCCGGCATGCCGGCCATCACGCGCTTCATGACTTCCTCGGCCGGCAGCGTGGTACGCGCCTTGGGCGCGAGATAGAGGCGCGTGTTCGCCTCATCGTTCAGCCAGAACGTGTAGTAGGTCTCGAGGTCGAATTCCTTCTTGTTCGCCTGCAGATAGGCCTCGACACGATTGACCGCCTGCTCGACCTGCTGCATCGGGTACGAGCCTTCGAGGTGATAGACCAGCATGAGCGTGCGGCTGGCTTCCTGCGGGAACGGGTCCACCTTCGCGAGCTTGAGCACGAAGAGCGGCACCGGCGAGACCAGTATCAGGACCGTGAAGAGCGCCATCAGCTTGCGATGGCTCAGGGCCCACTCGAGGGACCGCACGTAACGCGCCTGCAGGCGGCCGAACCAGGAGGCCGCCGTCACCGGCGGCGGCGGCGGCATGCGCGCGGCGAGCATCGGAATCAGTGTCTGTGCCACGACGAGCGAGGCGAGCATGGCGACGACGATCGGTATCGCGACGTGCACGAGGAAGATCGACATCTGGTTCTTCTCGCCGAACACGAGAGGCAGGAACACGATGGTCGTCGAGAACGTGCCCGCGAGCGTGGCCACGCCCACTTCCTTTACCCCGGCGAGAGTCGCCTCGAGCGGCCGACCCGGCATCAGCTGCCGGTGGCGGAAGATGCTCTCGGTGATCACCACCGAGTTGTCCACCAGCATGCCGATCGCGAGCAGCATGCCCATCATGCTCAGGATGTTGAGCGACAGGCCGAGGAAATACATCGCGCCCAGCGTCACGAGCAGCGACGCCGGCACCGCCAGGCTCACGATGAGCGTCGTCGGCACGTGGCGCAGGAAGAACAGCAGCATGAAGAAGCTCAACACGGCACCGATGAGGCCGGCGTTGCGCAGCTCGCGCAGCGAGTCGCGGATGCCGTCCGCCTGGTTCTCGACGACGAGAATCTGGATGCCCTGGAGCTGCGGCACGTCGCGCGCCTTGTTGACGGCCTCGATGACCTGGTCCGCGACGTCCACCACGTTGGCCTGCGTGGACTTGTAGACGTTGATGCCGACGGCCTTGCGGCCGTCCATGTGGCGGCCGATCGTCAGTTCCGGGGCGACGAGCTCGACCTGCGCGACATCACCGACCCGCACGCCCGGGCTCACGATCAGGTTGCGAACGTCCTGCAGGTTGCGGAAATCGCCGATCGGCCGGACCGTGAACCGCGAGCCGTTCTCGGTGATCTCGCCGGCGCTGACCGAAAAGTTGCTCTGGGCCAGCAGGTCGCGCAGCTTGCGAACGTCCACCCCGTAGTTGGCGAGGCGGTTCGGGTCCACCAGCACGCGCACCTCGCGCGGTTCCACGCCCTGCAGCTCGACGCGCGCCACGCCCGCGAGGCGCTGGACCGGCCGCTGCAGGTACTTCTCCAGCATGTCGTACTGGTCCGTCAGGTCCTCGTCGGCGGAGATGCGGATGACGACGATCGGCTGGTCGGACGGACTGAAGGCGAACATCAGGATCCGGTCCGCGCCGGCCGGCAGCTGCGAGCGGATCGAGTCGAGCTTGGTCCGCACCTCGAAGGCGGCGGCGTCCGCGTCGCGGTCCCAGTTGAACTGGATGTCGAACTGCGCCTGGTCGGACTGCGCGCTGGCGTCGATCTCCTCGATGCCAGACAAGGTCGCGAGCGCCTCCTCGACGGGGCGCACGACGAGCTGTTCCATCTCCTCGGGCGTCGAGCCGGCGTACGGAATCACGACGCGCATGCCGGGGAACGTGATGTCCGGCATCGCCTCGAGCCGCAGCAGTCGTCCCGAGATGATCCCGACGGCGAGCACCGCCAGGGCGACCATCAGCGTCGTGACCGGGCGTTCGAGCGCGAGGCGAGTGTGGCGCATGGGACCCTCAGCCGGCGGCGCGTTCGGCGGCAGCCTCGGGTCCGGCGGCCGTGGCCGCGCCCACCGCGTACCTCTTGCGGTCGAGCACCGAGTAGACGACCGGGATCACCAGCAGCGTGAGGAAGGTCGTGAGCAGCACGCCGCCGATCACCGTGATCGCCATGGGCGCACGTACTTCGGCGCCCTCGCCGAGGCCGAGGGCCATCGGCAGCAGGCCGAGGATCGTCGTGAGCTTGGTGATCAGGATCGGCCGCAGGCGCAGCTTGCCCGCCTCGACGATCGCCTCGTCCTTCGGCAGGCCGCGCTCGCGGGCCTGGTTCACGGCGTCGATCAGCACGATCGACTGGTTGACCACGATGCCCGCCAGCATGATGAGGCCGATGTAGGCCACCACGTTCACCGTCGTGTGCGTGAGCCACAGCGCCCACACCGCGCCGATGATCGCGAGCGGGATCGTGAGCAGGATCACGAAGGGGTGGATCAGCGACTCGAACTGCGACGCCATCACGAGGTAGACGAGGAAGATCGCGAGCAGCAGCACGAACTGCAGCGAGCGGAACGAGTCGTTCATCTCCTCGCTCTGTCCGGACAGGAACGCGGTGGTCGCGACCGGGAGCTGCACGTCGCGCACGATGCCGTGCAGGGCCTCGACGGCGGAGCCGAGGTCGCCCTGCGCGAGATTCGCGGAGACCACGGCCACGCGCTCCTGGCCGATACGGCGGACTTCGGCCGGTCCGACCGCGAGCTGGACGTCGGCGACGGCGCTGAGCGGCACCGGGTAGTCGCTGCCGGGATTCACGATCAGGTTGCGCACTTCCTCGATCGAGGCCGCGCGCGTGTCCACGCTGCGCACGAGCACGTCAATCTGCTTGTCGCGCAGCTTGTACCGGGTCGCCACCTCGCCGCGCACGCTGTTCACGAGCCGGTCGGCGATGTAGCGCACGACGAGCCCGAGCTGCGCC
>JBBIVG010000102.1:0-10304 GCA_037439865.1 Nevskiaceae bacterium | reverse complement strand
AGCGGCGCGCGCAGGTGGTACGCAAGGCCCTTCAGGCCCAGGGCGTCGCCGACGCGCAGATCACGACCGTGAGCTACGGCGAGGAGCGCCCCGCCGTCCCGGGGCACGACGAGGCGGCGTACGCGAAGAACCGCCGCGTCGAGTTCGTGTTCGCGCAGTGAGCCGGCGATGAAGCTCCGTGCAATCGCATTCACGGCGGCGGCCCTGCTCGCCTGGAGCGCAGCGAGCCATGCCACGGCGAGCAACAAGGAGCTCGAGGCCCGGGCCAACGAAATGGACGCGCGGCTCGCCGCGGTCGAGCGCGCGAACCAGACGCTCGTGCAGTTGCAGCAGCAGATCGAGGCGCTGCGCCAGGAGTTGCGCTCGCTGCGGGGCCAGATCGAGGAGACCCGGCACGATCTCGGCTCGCTGCAGCAGCAGCAGCGGGATCTCTACTCCGACCTCGATCGCCGGCTGCTGCTGATCGAGAACGGCGCGGGCCATCCGGCCGCGGCGGCGACCGGCGCGCCCACGGCAGCCGGGCCCACGCCCCCCGATGCGCCGGCGCAGCCGTCGGCCGACATCGTCGCCGCGGATGAATCGAACGTTTACGGCGATTCGTTTGCAGCGCTGAAAGCCGGGCGCTACGACGAGGCCGCCAAGGGCTTCCAGCTGTACCTCACGAAATACCCGGACGGTCCGCGCGCCGACAGCGCGACCTACTGGCTGGGCGAGGCGCAGTACGTGCAGCGGGATTACACGGGCGCGATCAAGTCCTACCAGAAGGTCGTGTCGGGCTTCCCGGATTCCCGCAAGCTCGCGGACGCCATGCTCAAGGTGGGTTACTGCCAGTACGAGCTGAAGGCGTTCCGCAACGCGCGCGCCACGCTGCAGAAAGTCGCGGCAACGTTTCCCGGCACGGAACCCGCCCGGCTGGCCGAGGAGCGACTCGCCAAGATGGACGTCGAGGGGCGGTGAGCCGCGTCAAGGTCACTGAGACCTTCGTCTCGATCCAGGGAGAAGCGGACGCGGTCGGGTGGCCGACGCTGTTCGTGCGGCTCACGGGCTGTCCGCTGCGATGCGTCTACTGCGACACGCAGTACGCTTTTTACGGCGGCGAGTGGCGCACCGTCGCCGAACTGGTGGAAATCGCCCGTGGCAGCGGGGTGCGCCACGTCTGCGTCACGGGGGGCGAACCGCTTGCCCAGAAATCCTGTCTCGAGCTGTTGACCGCGCTGTCCGACGCGGGCTTCGCAGTCTCGCTCGAGACGAGCGGCGCCATGGATGTCGCGCCGGTGGATCCCCGGGTCAGCCGCGTCGTGGACATCAAGACGCCGGGATCAGGCGAGGCGGGGCGCAATCGCATGGAGAATCTCCCTCACCTCGGGGCTAGGGACCAACTCAAGATCGTGCTCTGCTCTCGATCGGACTACGAGTGGGCGCGCGATGTCGTGCGGCAGCATGCAGCCCGGATCGGTTGCCCGGTGCTGTTCTCGCCGAGCTGGGGACAGGTCGAGGCACGCGAACTCGCGGAGTGGATCCTCGCCGATCGCCTCGACGTCCGGCTACAGGTGCAGCTGCACAAGTACCTCTGGGGCAACGAGCCGGGTAGATGACGGAGCGGGGTCACATGGCCGGGTTCGCGGGGCCACCTGCCGTCGTGCTCGTCTCGGGCGGGCTCGATTCCGCGACTTGTCTCGCCATCGCTCGCGCCGAGGGATTCCGCTGTTTCGCGTTGAGCTTCGCCTACGGACAACGGCACGAGGCAGAGTTGCGCGCGGCGGAACGCGTCGCCCGCTCGCTTGGTGCGGAGCAGCACCGCGTCATGAGCATCGACCTCGCTGCCTTCGGCGGCTCGGCACTCACCGACCGCAGCATCGCGGTGCCGGAGTCCGCCACGCCGGGCATCCCTGTGACCTACGTTCCTGCGCGGAACACGGTCTTTCTCTCGCTTGCGCTCGCGTGGGCCGAAGTCCTGCAGGCATGGGACATCTTCATCGGCGTCAACGCCGTCGACTACTCGGGCTATCCGGACTGCCGGCCGGAGTTCATCGCCGCATTCGAGCGTCTCGCGAACCTCGCGACGCGCGCGGGTGTCGAAGGCACTTCACGGATTCGCGTACGCACTCCCCTGATCGACCTCAGCAAGGCCGACATCATTCGCAGGGGCCTCGCGCTCGGGGTGGATTACGCGTCGACCGTGTCCTGCTACCAGGCGGACGACGATGGGCGCGCCTGCGGGCGCTGCGATTCCTGCCGCCTGCGTCGAGAGGGCTTCGTCGCGGCCAAAACCGTCGACCCGACGCGCTACCGGTGATGCCCGGAGGCCGATCCGGTATCATTCGCGACCCTTGCCGGGCGGGCCGTTAGCTCAGTCGGTAGAGCAGCTGGCTTTTAACCAGTTGGTCGCGTGTTCGATTCACGCACGGCCCACCATCCTTCGATTTGTCCGTCCTCGATGCAGGGGCGCAACACTGCGCAGGGGGAGACCCCGTCCCGGGTGTGAAAACCCTGATTTCCGGCGCGGCTGCTGCTCGATTACGATTCTTGGGTCTGCGGGAGCATCCTGCGACCCAATTCCCCCACTCACCGCCTGGAGAAGAACATGAGACTCAGAGTCCTTGGCTCGCTGGCCGCCGTCGCCCTCGCGATCGCAATGCCAGCACTCGCGGAGAAGACAGCCGGCAACGTCGTCGATGATTCCTGGATCACGACCGAGGTCAAGTCGAAACTGCTGGTCACGAAGGACGTTCCGTCGAACGACATCAACATCGAGACCTACAAGGGCGTCGTGCTGCTGAGCGGCTTCGTGGAGAAGCAGTCGCAGATCGATTCCGCCGTGAAGGTCGCGAAGGAAATCAAGGGCGTGAAGGAGGTCCGCAATGCGATCTCCCTGCATCCGTCCACCACGGTCGGCACGAAGATCGACGACACGGCACTCGTCGGCAAGGTCAAAGCCGCGCTCGTGGACACGAAAGACGTCGATTCGCACGACCTGAACATCGAGGCCCGTGGCGGCATCGTGCAACTCGGCGGTTTCGTGAAGTCGGCCGGCCAGCGGGATCGTGCCATGGCGGTGACGCGCGGCGTGTCGGGCGTGAAATCGGTGATCGACGCGATGTTCATCCGTCCATAACGCTACGCACCGCGGATCTGAAACAGAGGCCCCGGCAACCCCGGGGCCTTTTCATTGTCGCCTGCACGACATTCCGGCGGCGATCCGCCCCCTTGGTCGCGTTTACAGGACTCTCGGTCTTTGGTACACGGGTCGTGCGCCGAATGGCGCCGATATCGATAACCAGACACAGAGGGTGTAGCAATGCGTCGTCTTCTCTCGAGCCCCCGGGGGTGGGGCTGGGTGCCGACCCGTCTCTCGTTGGCATCTCTCGTGGCAGCCGTGGTGGTGGCTGGCTGTTCGGACAGCTCGCAGCCGCCGCCATCGCCGGTCGTGGTCGAGCCGCCGCCGGTGAACAAGCCGGCAGATATCATCTTTGCGCCGGCGACCGGGCCGGTCGCGACGATCCGCCGGACCACGGGCGGGGTGCCGTACATCAAGGCCGACGACCTGCAGTCCGCTGCGTTCGGCCTCGGTTACGCGCAGGCGCAGGACAACCTCTGCCTGCTGGCGGACTCGTTCCTGAAGGCCCGCGGCGAGCGGGCGAAGTACCTCGGCCCGGGGCCCGGCAACATCCACATCATCAACGATTTCAGCTACCGGGCGCAGCACATCCGCAGCGGAGCACTCGAAGACCTTTCGGCGATGGGCAACGAGAGTCGGGCGCTGATCTACGGCTTCACCGCCGGCTACAACAAGTACGTGAAGGAGACCAGCCCGGCGAACTACCCGGCCGAATGCCGCAACCAGCCGTGGGTGTTCCCGATCGAGGCGGAGGATCTGGTCGCTTACCTGCGCATCGTCGCGCAGTACGCCAGCGGCGCGAACTTCGTCACCGGTGTGATGTACCTGGCGGTGCCGCCCGGCGTGAGCCCGAACCCCGTCCCGGTCACCGTCGCGGCGGCCAGCCTCGAGCGCTCGATGGGGCTCGGCGAGGCCACGACGCGGTTCGCCCGGAATTTCGCGTCGCAGCGCCGCGACTTCACCGACATCGGCCTCGCGAGCAACGCTTGGGGCGTCGGCGGGACGCTGACCGAGACGGGGAAGGGCGCACTGCTCGCGAACCCGCACTTCCCGTACACGGGCTCGCGCCGGTTCTACGAGAGCCAGGTGACGGTACCTAACTACATCAATTTCCACGGCGCCGGACTGGTCGGCTCGCCGATGCCGCAGATCGGCTTCAACCAGAACCTGGGTTGGTCCCACACCGTGAGTGCGAGCCGCCGCCTCACGCTCTATGAACTCAAGCTCAAGACCGGCGACAACCTCACCTACGTGAAGGACGGCAAGGAGAAGCCGATCACCCAGGAAGTGATCACGATCCAGGTCGCGAACGGCACGCCGACGCCGACGAAGCTGCAGCGGACGTTCTACTACTCGGAGTACGGGCCGATGATCGCTGCCAACGCGATCAACAGTGCGCTGCCGGCGTGGGGCGCGGCGGGCACCGCCTATACCTACCGCGATGCCAACGCCCACACGAACGACCTGCTCGCGACGTGGCTCAAGATGGCGCGCGCCACGACGCTCGACGAGTTGAAGGCCGTGTTCCAGAACTGCGGCAGCACGCTGTGGGTGAACACCACGTACGCGGATGACAAGGGCAACGCCTTCTACACGGACAGCTCGTCCGTACCGAACCTTTCCGCCGAGGCGATCGCCGTGGTGAACCAGAAGCGCGCGGGCAGCCCCGCCTATGCGGCGCTCTTCAACGCGGGGCTGACCCTGCTCGACGGTTCCACGTCGCGGGACGATTGGATCGAAGGCACCTGCCACGGCCTCGTGCCGTTCGCCCAGCGGCCGCAGCTCATGCGCACGGACTTCGTGCAGAACTCGAACGACAGTCACTGGGCGACCAACCCGAAGGCGCCGCTCGAGGGCTATTCGCCGCTGTACGGGCCCGAGCGTTCGGCCCTGAACCCGCGGACCCGCATCGGCATCAACATGCTGCAGAACCCGGCGGCCAAGGGCTACGCGACCGAGGCGCCCGCAGGCCAGGACGGCAAGTTCAGCGCGCAGGACCTGATCCGGACCATCTACAACGACCGGTCGTGGTACGCCGAGGAATTCCTGACGGAGCTGCGTGCGCGTTGCGACCTGATCGGCGCCGGCGAGGTCAGCCTCGGCGGAGGCGCGACCCGGAAGGTCGATGCGGGCTGTGCGGTGCTCAAGACCTGGAGCGGTAACTACGACGCGAACAGCGTCGGTGCGCACGTGTTCCGCGTCTTCGTCGCGGACTACCGCAACAAGTTCGGTACCGACCTCACGAAGCCGTTCGACCCGGCGAACCCGGTCTTCACGCCTTCCACACCGAAGCCGGCGGATCCGGCCAACCTCGCGAACGACCCGATGCTGACGTCGCTCGCCGCGGGATTGCAGCGGCTGGACCAGGCAGGCCTCGCATACAACGCGCGATTCGGGACCGTGCAGGTGTTCCAGGCGTCTGGCGGCGTCCCGCCGGGCGGTACGGCCGTGAGCCTCGGCGCATCCTTCCCGTGGCATGGTGGGGACGGAACGATCGACGGGACGTTCAACGCCGTCCGCACGGTCGACTCGGCAGTGGCGGAAGACACGCGCATCCCGCGCTATAACCCGGCGACGATCGCCAATACGGTGGGGCTCTCGACCAAGCCCGGGGAGGGCTGGCTCGTCGCCTACGGTACGAGCTGGCACTTCGGGCTCGAGTTCACGGCGACCGGCCCGAGGGCTTACGGGTTGCTGAGTTACTCGGAGTCGTCGGATGCGGCGTCGCCGTTCTTCAACGACCAGCAGCGGCGCTACGCCGACGAGGACCCGCGCCAGATCCTGTTCGCGGAAGCCGACATCGCCGCGAACGTCCTGCCGGGCGGCACCATCACCATCAAGGGCAACTGAGCCCCGGATCGGCGTGCAGAGCGAGAGGCCGGGGCCGCAAGCCCCGGCCTCTTTCCGTTTGCGGTTCGCTCTGGATTGCTGCGTCGCACGAGGGCTAGAATCGCGCATTAGTTTCATTTGCAATGAATGACGCGCGGGGAGAGCGGCCATGGCGGACCTGTTCGACAATCCGATGGGCACCGACGGCTTCGAGTTCGTCGAATACACAGCACCGGATCCGGAGCTGCTGCGCACGCTCTTTGAGCGCATGGGATTCCCGGTCACGGCGCGCCACCGGAGCAAGAACGTGACGCTGCACCGGCAGGGCGACGTCAACTTCGTGATCAATGCCGAGCCCGGCCGCTTCGGCCAGCGCTTCGCCCAGCAGCACGGTCCGTCCGCGTGCGCAATGGCGTTCCGGGTCCGCGACGCGGCCCGCGCCTTCAGGCGCGCGGTCGAACTCGGCGCAAGGCCCGTATCCACGCCCGTCGGGCCCATGGAGTTGAACATCCCGGCCATCGAGGGCATCGGCGGCAGCCTGATCTACCTCGTGGACCGCTACGGCGAGCACACGATCTACGACGTGGACTTCGTCCCGGAGCAGCAGCCGGTCGTGAATCGCTCGGCCGGGCTCACGATCATCGACCACCTGACGCACAACGTTCAGCGGGGGCGCATGGACCACTGGGCCGGCTTCTACGAGCGCCTGTTCAACTTCCGTGAGATCCGCTACTTCGACATCGAAGGGCGCAAGACGGGGCTCCTCAGCCGGGCGATGACCAGCCCGTGCGGCAAGATCCGCATCCCGATCAACGAATCGCAGGACGACAAGTCGCAGATCGAGGAGTACCTGCGCGAGTACCACGGGGAGGGCATCCAGCACATCGCGCTCGCGACCGACGACATCTACTCGACGGTGGACCAGCTGCGGCGCAACGGCATCGAGTTCCAGGACACGCCCGACACGTACTACGAGGGCGTCGCCGCGCGCGTGGCGGGCCACGAGGAGCCGCTAGGCGAACTCGCGCGCCGCCGCATCCTGATCGACGGGAGCCGCAAGGACGGGATCTTGCTGCAGATCTTCACGCGCAACGTGATCGGGCCGATCTTCTTCGAGATCATCCAGCGCAAGGGCAACGAAGGATTCGGCGAAGGCAACTTCCGGGCCCTGTTCGAGTCGATCGAGCTCGACCAGGAGCGCCGGGGCGTAATCTGAAGCGAGCGACCTGTGACCAGCGGTTCGCGGACATTGGAAGAGGGCGCGTGGTGAAGCGATACATCCCGGTGTCGAGGGTGGAAGGCACGGCCTCCCGGCAGGCGCATTGCGACCTGCCCGAGGGGACGTACGAACGCGAGATGAGCAAGGAAGGCTTTTTCGGCCCGGCCGCATTCTTTCATCACCGTCACCCGCCGACCGGCTGGACCGACTTCAGCGGCCCACTGCAGCCCCGCGCGTTCGACCTCGCGCGGCTCGCAGGTGACTCCTCGAGCCCCTGGGCCGCGTCGGAGGTCCTCACCAACGGCCACTGCCGCATCCGCTTTTGGCGCCTCGGCTCGAGCATGGGGCGCCTCGCACGCAACGCGGACGGGGACGAGCTGCTGTTCGTCCATGCCGGCGCGGGCGACCTTTACTGCGACTTTGGACACCTCGGGATCGCCGCTGGCGACTATGTGGTCCTGCCCCGGGGCACGATGTGGCGCGTCGAGTGCGCCGCGCCGCTCGAGGCGCTGCTGGTGGAAGCGACCAATTCGAGCTACATGCTTCCGGACAAGGGGTTGCTCGGCAATCACGCGATCTTCGACCCGGCGCTGCTCGATACGCCACGGGTGGACGCCGCGTTCGTCGCACAGCAGAGCGACTCGGACCCGTGGCAGGTGGAGGTCAAGCGCCGCAACCAGGTGTCGCTGATCACCTATCCGTTCAATCCACTCGACGTCGTGGGCTGGCACGGCGAGCTCGCCGCCGTGCGCATCAACGTGCGCGACATCCGGCCCGTGATGAGCCACCGCTATCACCTGCCACCGTCCGCGCACACGACGTTCCTCGCCAACCGCTTCGTCGTCTGCACGTTCGCGCCGCGACCGTTCGAGACGGACCCGGGCGCACTCAAGGTCCCGTTCTTTCACAACAACGACGACTACGACGAGGTGCTCTTCTACCACGCGGGCGAATTCTTCAGCCGCGACAACATCCACCCGGGCATGCTGACGCTGCATCCGGGCGGCTTCACGCACGGCCCGCATCCGAAAGCGCTCAAGCGGATGTTCCGGCAGGAGAAGCCCGGCACCGACGAGTACGCCGTGATGATCGATACGCGCGACGCGCTGGAAGTCATGGCCCCGGCGGGCGCGGTGGAGTGGACCGGCTACGTGGACAGCTGGAAGCCATGAAGCTCGCGACATTGCGCAACGGCTCGCGCGACGGGCAACTCGTCGTCGTGAGCACCGACCTGACCCGCGCGCTCCCTGTGCCGCACGTCGCTGCCACGCTGCAGGCCGCTCTCGACCAGTGGTCGCTCGCGGCACCGCGCCTGGCGGAGGCGGCGGCCGACCTCGAGGACGGCCGGGCCCGCGGCGACATCCCTTTCCACGCTACGGACGCCCTGGCGCCGCTGCCCCGCGCGCACCACTGGGTGGACGGCTCCGCCTACGTGAACCACGTCGAACTGGTGCGCAAGGCGCGCGGTGCGGAGATGCCGCAAAGTTTCTGGACCGACCCGCTGGTCTACCAGGGCGGGGCGGACGACTTCATCGCGCCGACCGCCGACGTCCCTGTGCCGAGCGAGGCGTTCGGCATCGACTTCGAGGCCGAGGTGGCGGTCGTAACCGACGACGTGGCCATGGGAGCGACGGCCCATGACGCGCGTTCCCACATCAAGCTCGTCACGCTGGTCAATGACTGGTCGTTGCGGAACCTCATCCCCGAGGAACTCGCCAAGGGTTTTGGCTTCTACCAGTCCAAGCCGGCGACGTCCTTCTCGCCCGTCGCAGTCACACCGGACGAGCTCGGCGAGGCATGGGACGGCGGCAAGGTCCTCCTGCCGCTCGTCTCGCACGTGAACGGCGCCTTGTTCGGCCGGCCCGAGGCCGGCGTGGACATGACCTTCGACTTCCCCCGGCTGATCGAGCACGTCACGCGTACGCGGCGGCTCGGTGCGGGCGCAATCGTGGGCTCCGGCACGGTCTCGAACTACGACCGGTCGCTCGGCTCGTCTTGCATCGCCGAGCGGCGGATGCTGGAGCAGCTCGAGAGCGGTCGGCCTTCCACGCCGTTCCTAAGGTTCGGCGACCGTGTCCGCATCGAGATGTTCGACCGCGACGGCCGGAGCATTTTCGGGGCGATCGACCAGCGGGTCGTGCCGGCGCGCTGAACGGCGTGCGAGAATTGGCGGGACATGATCTTCGCCAATCTCGACAAGCTACCCCCGGACCCGATCCTCGGCGTCACGGCCGCGTTCCGCGCCGATCCGTCGCGGAACAAGATCGACCTCGGCGTCGGCGTATATCGCGACGAAGACGGCAACACTCCGGTGCCGGCCGGCGTCCGCGAAGCCGAGCGCACCATGCTGGCGGACCAGCGGACCAAGACCTACATCGGCCCCCACGGCAACCTCGAGTTCAACGAGCGCATCGTCGAGCTGGCCCTGGGGCCGGTCGCGGGTGAAGTCCGTGAGCGGACGGCCACGATCCAGACCGTCGGTGGTTGCGGTGCCCTGCGCATCGGCGCCGAGCTGATCCACGCCTCGAGCCCGGGCGCAGTCGTGCACGTGAGCGACCCCACGTGGGCGAATCACGAGCCACTGCTCGGAACCTCGGGGCTCTCGCTCGCCCGCTACCCCTATTACGATCCTGTGACGCGCGGCGTCGCTTTCGAACGCATGCTGGACCATTTCCGGCGGCTGCCCTCGGGGTCGATCGTGCTGCTGCACGCCTGCTGCCACAACCCGACCGGCGCGGACCTGGATGCGGCCCAGTGGCGCGCGGTCGCGGACGTCTTCGACGCGCGAGGGCTCGTGCCATTCGTGGACCTGGCTTACCAGGGCTTCGGCGACGACCTCGAGACAGACGTGTATGGGCTTCGCCTGCTCGCCTCGCGTGCGCCGCACTTGCTGCTGGCGGTATCGTGCTCCAAGAATTTCGGACTCTATCGGGAACGAACCGGCGCGCTGGCCATCATCGCCGACGACGCGAACGCAACGGCGGCGATCGCGACGCACGAAGCCAGGACGGCGCGGCGGATGTATTCGATGCCGCCGGACCACGGTGCGGCGATCGTGGCCCGGCTGCTCGGCGACGCGCGGCTCCGCGCCGACTGGGAATCCGAGGTGAGCGCGATGGTCCGCCGCATGAAGTCGCT
>JBBIVG010000101.1:0-10354 GCA_037439865.1 Nevskiaceae bacterium | reverse complement strand
CGAGCGATTCGATGCTCTGCGTCACGAGCAGCGTGCGGCAGCCCATCCGCGCCGCCGCGAGCGCGGCCTCGGTGCCGGCATGGCCGCCGCCAACGACGATGACGTCAAAGTGTTCCGCGAAACGCATGGCCGCATCCCCAGGGGACGCCCATTGTACGGATTCAGCCGGCGAGCAAACGCTCGAATGCCTCACGGCGCAGCGCGACGAAACGCCGCGCCTGCCGCTCGTAGCGGTTCCGCCAATAGCCGTTGCGCAGCCATTCCCGGACGTAACCCCAGAGGGTCATGCGGCCGCGGTTCCACTGTCGCAGCACGTGGAAGTACTCGTGCAGCATGAGTTCCCGGTCGGCCAGGAATTCCGCGGCCGACCCGGCGAGCAGGATGCGGTTGCGACGGGTCGTGGCGCGGGCACCGAAGTGCAGCCGGGCATACCAGGAGCGCTCGACGATCTCGATGTCGTCCGCCGGATCGCCGAACAATGCCTCGAGTGCGGCCCGGTCCGCCGCTGGCAGCAGGTCGCGCGTGAGCGCCGCCCGCCCCACGCTCCGGGCGCTCCGTTAGGCGGCCTTCCGCTGCACGCGCTTCGCTCGCGACGCCGATTTCCGCGCCCGCTTCTTCTTCGGCGCGCTCGGCCGCGCCTTCGGGCCCGGAAGATGCAGGACGGGTTTGGCGTGCTCGACCGTCGTGACGCGCGCGGCGGCTATCTTCAGGTCCTCGAAGCTGTCCCGCATGCAGGTCGCGAAGAACGCCGGATCCGGCAGCATCTCGCGGCATGAGACCGCGCAGATCCACATCGTGCCGGCGTAGCTGAAGCCCGTGACGTTCAGGCCCATGCCGTCCGTCGCGATGCTGATCGGCGCATAGTTCACCAGCCGTGCGCCCGCCATGTAGAGCGGCACGTCGGGGCCGCGCACGTTCGACACGATGAGCCCGATGCGGGGCGGCTTCACGTACCGCGACAGTGTCTGCGAGACGAGGTTCGGCACGAACTCGAGCAGGTCGCGCGCGAGTTCCTTGCCGATCGCGTCGGTCACGCGCTTCGAGGTCTGCGCCCCGTCGCGGATCGCGAGCAGCCGCTCGACCGGGTCCTCGAGGTCGGTGTGCACCGACATGACCGTGAACCCGACCTGGTTGCCGACGTCACCTCCCTTTTCGGCGCCGCGGAGCGTCATCGGCACCATGGCCGCCATGGAGGTGTCCGGCAGCTCGCGCTTGCTCGCGAGATATTTCCTGAGCGTACCGCCGACGATGCACAGGAACATGTCGTTGATCGTCACGTCCGGCACGTGCTTGCGGACTTCCTTGAATTCCGCGAGCGGCAGGCCCACGGCCTCGAACACCCGGTGCTTCGACACGTCGCCGCTGAACCGGGTCTGCGGAGGCATGATCGACATCAGCGAGCTCAGGTCACCCGACAGCAGGCTGCGCAGCTTCGACAGGCCGAAGCCTTCGCCGGCCAGCTTCGTGACCGCGTCCGCGCCTAGGCCGGCGAGGCGCCGGGCCGTCCCGAGCGTGAACTTCGCCAGGCCGGGGACGCGCTCCACGTTGTGCATGATGGCGCGCGAATAGAGCTCGATGGTCGTTGGCTCGCGATCGGCGTGGAATGTCTGCTGCTCGCCGAGCGCATCAAAGTCGATCGGCTCGGGCACGATCGAGTGCATGGCCTTCAGGAGCTCGGTGCCCGACTCGCCGTCGATGATCGCGTGGTGCATCTTGGTGTAGAGCGCGAAGCTGCCTTTCGGCACGCCCGGGATGTTGTGCAGTCCCTCGATGACGTAGGCCTCCCACAGCGGCTTGCTGCGGTCGAGCGGCCGCGAGTGAATGCGCGCGACCTGGATGCAAAGCTGCCGCCAGTCGCCCGGGTGCGGCAGCGCGATGTGGCGCACGTGGAACTCGACGTCGAAGCTGGGGTCCTCGATCCAGTACGGCCGGTCCACCGACAGCGGGACGTTCACGAGCCGACGGCGGAACTGCGGGAAATCGCCAAGCCGCGAGGTGAAGAACTTCAGGATGTCCTTGAAGCGGACACCGCCGCCCGGGGCCGTGGACGGGTCGTAGATGGCGAGCGACGCCACATGCATGAAATTGTTCCCGTTTTCGAACTGCAGGAACATCGAGTCGGCGCCGGAGAGCTGCTTCATGGGCTGGTTGCCACACCGCTCGGGTGCGGCCCGCTTGGGGAAAAAGGGGGCAGTGAGACTACTTGCCCGCGGGCGGCTCGTCCACAGGCGCAGCAAGCACCTCAACTGGCCAAACGTGCGGGGAGGGCGATCCGGTCACTTGCCGATGCAGAAGCTCCCGAAGATCCGCCCGAGCAGGTCATCGCTCGTCACCTCGCCCGTGATCTCGCCCAGGGCGCGTTGAGCGTCCGTGAGCTCCTGCGCCACGAGTTCCCCGGCGTGGCGTTCGAGCAGCAGCTGGTGGGCTTCCTCGACGTGTCCCCTCGCCCGCCGCAGCGCATCGAGGTGCCGCGCGCGCGCTGACAGAGCCCCGCTCCCGGCTGCATGGAACCCCACGCAGTCCTTCAGATGCGTCCGCAGCAGGTCGAGGCCCACGCCGGTTGCCGCGCTGAGCCAGACCCGTGTCACGGCACCCTCTTCCAGCGCGGGCTCCTTGCTGGCTTGATCGATCTTGTTAAGTACGACGGTGCTCGGCGCGGACGTTGACAGCGCCGCAAGGTCCGCCTCCACCGCCGCAACGGCAGCCGGGTCAGATGCATCCACGACGAACAGCACGCGGTCCGCTCGCTCGATTTCGCGATGCGCGCGACGGATACCCTCCGCCTCGACCTCGTCCGGTGACTCGCGGAGCCCAGCGGTATCGAGGATGTGCAGCGGGAGCCCGTCGATCTCGATGCGCTCGCGCAGCACGTCGCGCGTCGTGCCAGGAATGGCTGTCACGATCGCGGCGTCATAGCCGGCCAGGCGGTTCAACAGGCTCGATTTGCCGGCGTTAGGCCGGCCCGCAATCACGAGCGTGAGCCCGTCGCGCAGCAGCGCTCCCTGGCGCGCGGCCTCGCCAAGTTCCTCGAACTGCCGACGGATGCTCTCCATGCGTTCGCCGAGCGCACGGTCAGCGAGGAAATCGATTTCCTCGTCCGGGAAGTCGATCGCGGCTTCGACCCACATCCGAAGCTGCAGCATCGCCTCCACGAGCGCGTGCACCCGCGACGAGAACTCGCCCTGCAATGAGCGCAGCGCGGCGCGAGCTGCCTGCGCCGACCCGCTGTCGATGAGGTCGGCCACCGCCTCGGCCTGCGCGAGGTCGATCTTTTCATTCAGGAAGGCCCGCTGTGTGAACTCGCCCGGTTCGGCCGCACGCGCGCCGAGCGCCAGGACACGGCGCAGCAGCTGGTCGAGCACCACGGGACCGCCGTGTCCGTGCAGCTCGAGTACGTCCTCGCCCGTCAGCGAATGCGGCGCCGGAAAGTAGAGAACGATGCCTTCGTCGATGGGGTCGTCGCGCTCGCCCAGGAGCGCCCGGAGCGCCGCCACGCGCGGCGCCGGAAGTTCTCCGATCAGCTGCTCGCCGATCGCGCGGCAGGCGGGACCCGAGATCCGGACGATCCCGATGCCCCCGCGGCCGGGCGCAGTCGAGATCGCGGCGATGGTGTCAGGAACAGGGGACATTCACCTGTTTGCAGCCGCCCCGAATATCGGTGCCTGGCACCGAATTATTTCTTCGCCTCGGCCGCAACGACGCGGTTGATGTTCCACTGCTGTGCGATGGAGAGCAGCGTGTTCGTCGTCCAGTAGAGCAGCAGGCCCGACGGGAACCACGCCATCATCACCGTCATGATGATCGGCATGAAGGCGAACACCTTCGCCTGCATCGGGTCCGGCGGGGCCGGGTTCAGCTTGAACTGCGCGTACATCGCGGCGCCCATCACGAGCGGCAGGATGAAGTACGGGTCCTTCGACGACAGGTCCTGGATCCAGCCGAGCCACGGCGCCTGCCGCATCTCGACGCTCTCGAGCAGCACCCAGTAGAACGCGAGGAACACTGGGATCTGCACGACGATCGGCAGGCAGCCCGCGACCGGGTTGATCTTCTCGCGCTTGTAGAGCTCCATCATCTGCTTCGCGAGCTGCTCGCGGTCGTCCTTGTAGCGCTCCTGGATGCTCTTGATGCGCGGCGAGATGGTGCGCATCTTCGCCATGGAGCGGCCGCTGGTCTCGGTGAGCTTGTAGAACAGCAGCTTCAGCAGGATGGTCACGATGATGATGGACCAGCCCCAGTTGCCGACGACCTTGTAGACCCAGCTCAGCAGGTGGAACAGCGGGTCGGCGAGGATCGTCAGCTTGCCGTAGTCGGCCGTGAGCTCGAGCCGCGGCCCGACCGTCTTCAACTGCTCCTGCAGCTTCGGCCCGACGAACAGCTTCTCGCTGAACTGCCCGGTCGTGCCGGCCGGCACCGTCTTGAGCGGTCCCCGGAAGCCGAGCACGGAGTGATCGCCCTCGTGTGCCAGCGTGTAATCGAACTGTTCGGCGACCGGCGGCACCGCGGCGGCGACGAAGTGATGCTGCATCTCCGCCATCCATCCGCCGGCGAACGTCTCGGAGAACTTGTCGTCGGCGACGTCGAGCTTGCGGTACTTCTTGCCGTCGTAGATCGCCGGGCCGCGGTAGGCATAGCTCTCCACGTCGAACATCGAGCGCTTCTGCGAGTACACATGCCGCTCGAACTGGACGTAGGACGCCGCTTCCCAGTTGGTTGGCGAGGCGTTCTGCACGTCGTACACGACCTCGATGTCGTACCGGCCCGGCTTCAGCACGAAGGTCTTGGTGACCGTGAGGCCCTGGTCATCCGACCACGTCAGCGGGACGCGCAATTCCTGCGCTCCGGGAGCGAGCCGGAATTCCTGCGCGGCAGCCGTGAACGTAGCGAGGTGCGTCGGCTCCGACCGGCCGCCGGCCGCCCGCAGTCCGCTGCGCACGACCTCGTAGGTCTGGTCGGCCGTGGTGAGCAGCCGCACCGGCGGGCTGTCCTTCGTCTTGTTGACCGGATACTTGATGAGGTCGGCCCGCACCAGAGTGCCGCCCTGCAGGCTCACGTCGAGGTCGAGCACATCGGTGACGATCCGGACAGTCGCCTGGTCCGCCGACACCGCGCCTGCGGTGGTACCTGCGGCTGGCGGCGCGGTTCCTGCCGCGGCTGCTGGCTTGGCGGGCTCGGACGGCAGCGCCGGAAGCTGCGAGCTCGTTGCCGGCTTGGCGGCGGATGGCGTGGTTGTCGTGGAGGTAGACGATGTCGGCGCGGATGCCGGCGTACCGTAGTCGCGGTTCCACTGGATGACGTTCATCCACAGCAGGAGCGCCAGGCCGATCCAGAGATAGAGACGCGGGTTATCCATGAGACGGTCGCTTGAATGGGGGCGGCAGCGAATCGGGCACCGGGTCGTAGCCGCCGGGGTGCCACGGGTGGCAACGCCCGATGCGACGCACGGCCAGCCACGAGCCGCGGACGACGCCGTGACGCCGGAGCGACTCCTGCGCGTAGCAGGAGCAGGTGGGGTAGAAACGGCAGTTCGGCCCGAGCAGCGGACTCACGAACCACCGGTACAGCTGGATGAAGCCGATCAGGATCGAGCGCATCGTTCGGCGATCCTAGCCCAGAGCGTCGTGAGGCTCGTGACTATCTGCGCGTTGGTCGCCTTGGCTGCCGCGGCGCGTGCATTCACGACGAGATCCACCGCAGGGAGCGCGTGCTGCCGGCGCCGGAACAACTCCCGCGCGACTCGCTTGATTCGATTGCGGTTGACGGCATTGCCGGCCGACTTCACGCCGACCGCGAGACCCAGTCTCGGGTGGCCGAGGCCGTTCGGCCGGGCGATGACCATGAAGAGGGGATCCGATGAGCGGATGCCGGCGCGATGCGCGGCATCGAACTGCGGCTTGTCGGTGAGACGACGCTCCCGCGGCAGGCTGAATGCGGCGGGAGCTTTTCCGGGGCGTGCCGACCCGGTGGTCAGACCGACAGGCGCTTGCGGCCCTTGGCGCGGCGACGGCTCAGGACGAGGCGTCCGCCCCTGGTCGCCATGCGTGCGCGGAAGCCGTGGGTCCTCTTGCGATGGAGGTTGCTCGGTTGGAAAGGGCGCTTCATGTACGGCTCCGTCTCTGCCGGAAACTGGACCCGGTCGGATTGCTCGACCGGGCCGGAAAAAAGGCCGATCAGGATACGCAGCGGCTTCCCGCACGTCAACATCGGAACACTGCGTCCCGGGGGCCCGCCGCGAGATATCCACAGGCCGCGCGGCGGTATACACTCCCGCCCCCTTCGCGTGTTTACCCACGTTTTCTGCCGTTACTTTCGAGGCCGCCGGTCGTGGAGACCTCTCTCTGGAATCAGTGCCTGCGCCGCCTCGAGGAAGAACTGCCGGCGCAGCATTTCAACACGTGGATCCGCCCGCTCCAGGCCGTCGAGGCCAGCGGCCGGCTGCGGCTCCTGGCGCCGAACCGCTACGTCGTCGAGTGGGTCAACCAGAACTGCGCCGGCCGCATCAACGAGCTCCTCGACGAGCTGGTGCCGCCGCCCGCGCCGGACCTCGTCGTCGAGGTCGGTTCGCGCCGGGCGGAGGAGACGCCGGCCATCCCGACGCGCCCGGCTGACTCAAGACCGAAGCGCGAGGAAGTACTGCCGCAGATCGGTGGCCGCCTGAATCCCGATTTCACGTTCGGCAACTTCGTCGAGGGCAAGAGCAACCAGCTTGCCCGCGCGGCCGCCATGCAGGTCGCGGAGAACCCGGGACGCGCCTACAACCCGCTCTTCATCTACGGCGGCGTGGGTCTCGGCAAGACGCACCTGATGCACGCCATCGGCAACCACATCCGCTCGCGGAACAAGGATGCGCGCATCTCCTACGTGCACTCCGAGCGCTTCGTCGGCGACATGGTGCGGGCGCTGCAGCACAACACCATCAACGAGTTCAAGACGGCCTATCGCTCGCTCGATGCCCTCCTGATCGACGACATCCAGTTCTTCGCAGGCAAGGAGCGCTCCCAGGAAGAGTTCTTCCACACGTTCAATGCGCTGCTCGAGGGCCAGCAGCAGGTGATCCTCACCTGTGATCGCTACCCGAAGGAAGTGGAGGGCCTCGAAGAGCGGCTGAAGTCGCGCTTCGGGTGGGGCCTCACGGTCGCGATCGAGCCACCGGAACTCGAGACCTGTGTCGCGATCCTCATGAGCAAGGCCTCCAGCGCCAGCGTCGAGCTGCCCGAAGAAGTCGCTTTCTTCATCGCGAAGCGGATCCGGTCGAACGTCCGCGAGCTCGAGGGAGCGCTGCGCCGCGTGATCGCCAACTCGCAGTTCACGGGACGGCCGATCACCCTGGATTTTGCGAAGGAAGCGCTCAAGGACCTGCTCGCATTGCAGGAGCGCCTCGTCACGATCGAGAACATCCAGAAGACCGTCGCGGAGTACTTCAAGATCCGCGTCGCCGACCTGCTCTCCAAGCGTCGCAGCCGCTCGATCACGCGACCGCGGCAGGTCGCGATGGCGCTCGCGAAGGAACTGACGAATCACAGCCTGCCGGAGATCGGCGATGCATTCGGCGGCCGCGACCACACGACCGTGCTGCATGCGTGCCGCGTCATCAAGGAACTGCGCGCGTCGCAGACGCGCATCAACGAGGATTACCAGAACCTGTTGAGAACGCTGGCGGGGTGATGTGGCGAAGCTGTGGAGAAACCGTGGATGCATCGGCCTCCACATTTCGTCCACAGCCTGCCGACAGGGAGCTGCGGGGTTGCACGCAGGCTTGCACTCGCTGCAAGCCTGCGCGCCTCTTGAGGAAAGAGCTGTTCTGCACAGCTTGCGGGCGTGCTAAAAACAGTAGTAATAGAGAAATTAAATAAGAGAACTATTTTTCCGGATAAACCACGATGAAGATCATTGCGAAGCGCGAAGCGATCCTGGGGCCCCTGCAGGCTGTCATCGGCGTCGTCGAGCGCAGGCAGACGATGCCGATCCTCGCGAACGTCCTGTTGTCCGCAAAGGGCGGTCGTCTCGCCGTCACCGCGACGGACCTCGAGGTGGAGCTCGTCGCGACGTCGGAAGTGGACGTCCAGCGAGCGGGTGACATCACCGTGCCGGGCCGGAAGCTGCTCGACATCTGTCGTGCGCTTCCCGAAGGCGTCGAGATCAATCTGACGCTGGAAGGCGAGCGCATGACCGTGCGCGCCAGGAAGAGCCGCTTCACGCTGTCCACGCTTCCGGCTTCGGAATTTCCGACCGTAGAAGAGATCAACGCGCAGCAGACGCTCAAGGTTCCGCAGAAGGAGTTCAAGCGCCTGCTGGAGAAGACCCACTTCTCCATGGCCCAGCAGGACGTGCGTTATTACCTGAACGGCATGCTGCTCGAAACGTCGGCGAAAGTGCTGCGATCTGTCGCGACTGACGGGCACAGGCTGGCTTTGTGCGAAGTCGAGCTCTCGGAAGGAGCAAAGTCCGGCCAGCAGGTGATCGTTCCGCGCAAGGGCGTCCTGGAGTTGCAGCGCATCCTGGGTAACGAGGACCAGATTCTCGAGGTTGCGATCGGAAGCAACCACGTTCGCGTCCAGATCGGCGATATTCGCTTCACTTCGAAGCTGATCGATGGCCGATTCCCGGAGTATGGCCGGGTGATTCCCAACAACCCGCCGCTCACGGTGAGTGCGGTGCGGGAAGACCTGCGACAGGCGCTGCAGCGTGCGGCCATCCTGTCGAATGAAAAATATCGTGGCATCCGGTTTGTGTTGAAGCAGAACGCGCTGGTCATCCAGTCGCACAACCCCGAGCAGGAAGAGGCCGAGGAGGAGCTCGAGGTGGCATACGACGGGCAGGAGCTCGAGATTGGTTTCAACGTGAATTACCTGCTGGATGCGCTGGCCGCGATCGATGGGCCGGAGGTCGAAGTGGGCCTGACCGATGGCAACAGCAGCTGCCTGATCCGATCGAAGGCGGATGGAAGTGCGCGCTTCGTCGTCATGCCGATGAGGCTGTAAGGATGGTTCCGGCCCAATGAGCCTGGAGCGGCTCGGCTTAGAGAACTTCCGATGCATTGAGCGGGCAGAGCTGGAATTCGATCGCCGCTGCAACCTGATCAGCGGTCAGAACGCCTCGGGCAAGACCAGCTTGCTCGAGGCGATATTTTTCCTGGGGCGCGGTCGGTCGTTCCGGACGAACCGGACCGAAACGCTGATCCGCACCGGCGCGGGCGAGTTCCTGTTGACTGGCCGACTACAGGCCGGAGGAATGTCGCAGCCGATCGGGATGCGCGGTGGCAGCGACGGAATCGAGGCGCGGTACGGGGGCCGACCGGTCGTAGGCCTGGCGGAGCTTGCGACGCGGCTGCCGGTTCAGGCGATCGATCCGGAGGTGCATCGACTGGTCGAGGGCGGGCCGCAGGAACGCCGGCGATACCTCGACTGGGGAGTGTTCCACGTGGAACCAGGCTTCCTGGAGCAGTGGCGTCGATACCAGCGAGCGCTGCGTCAACGCAATGCGGCGCTGAAGGCAGGGCAGGCGACGAACCACGTGCGTCTCTGGAATCCCGAGCTCATCGAAGCCGGGCAGATCGTGCAGGATCACCGCTCGCGGTACGTTGAATCCCTGCAACCCGCGGTGGCGGAGGCGGGACGAAGGCTGTTGGGTCTCGACATCGAGTTGACGCTAGCCCGAGGCTGGGCTGCCGAGCGGACGCTGGAGGATGCATTCGAGCACTCGCTCGCGCGGGACCGGGAGCGGGGGGTGACACACAGCGGACCGCATCGGGCCGACCTGCACGTGCGAGTCGAAGGGCATCCGGCGCGGGACCGGGTCTCGCGTGGGCAGCAGAAATTACTCGCGGCGGCCATGCTGTTGGGACAGTTGCGCTGCGACGCAGAGCAGGGGTCTGGAGTATCGGCCCTACTTGTGGATGATCCGGCGGCGGAGTTGGACTCGAGGCACCTCGCGCTGCTTCTCGACGAGGTCCTGGCGCTCCCTTCGCAGCTCTTCATCACGGCCCTGGACCCGGCCAATACGGCGCTGTCAAGCCTGCCTGCCGGGCAAAGGTTCCACGTGGAACACGGCGCTGTGACCCGTCTGATATAATCCGTTGTCCTCTTACGCCAGGTATCCCATGAGCGGCGCCGACGTCTACGACTCCAGTAAAATCAAAGTCTTAAAAGGCCTCGACGCCGTCCGCAAGCGCCCCGGAATGTACATCGGTGATACCGATGACGGGACCGGCTTGCACCACATGGTCTTCGAGGTCGTCGACAACTCGATCGACGAGGCGCTGGCCGGGTACTGCACGGACGTCACGGTCAAAATCCACGAAGACCAGTCCGTCACCGTCGCGGACAACGGCCGTGGAATTCCTGTGGATATCCAC
>JBBIVG010000100.1:0-10405 GCA_037439865.1 Nevskiaceae bacterium | reverse complement strand
CGACGAGGTGTGCGGCTGCAACGGCGTCACCAAGGGCGCGATCGTGCAGGCGATCGCCGGCCAGGGCCTGACCACCCTCGACGAGGTGCGCGCGACGGGCGGAAGCGGCGCTACCCCGCCCCCCAAATAGCGCCCCAGCAGCGCTGATCGCCCGCAACGAGATCGAGCCCGGCCCGCGCCGGGCGGGGGCAGGGTCGTGCACCGAACCGCCCGGCGAGGACGGCGGCGCCCGGCGCGATGAAGACGACGGCCTCGCAGTGCAACCGCCCTTCGGACTCGTAGCGCACGAACACCGCAGCATCTGGAGCACTGTCGCCGGCAGCGAACTCGTCGTCGAATTCTTCCTGCAGGTGCGCCAGCGGGACCTGGGCGGTCGCCGCGTCGCCAAGCGAAAGCGTGTGCCACTTGCTCACTCAGCCGCCGCCTCGGCCTTGAGCCGCGACGCCTCCGCAGGCCCCAGATACCGCTCGATGTAATGACGCGCCACGTAGATGAGCGGGCTCAGCGCGACGGCCATGACCATCTTGTAACAGTAATTCACCGTGCCGACGGCGAGGAACAGCGACACCGGCCACTGCTGCGGCCCGAGCACGAACGCGATGTAGAGCACGACGAAGCTGTCCACCAGCTGCGAGAACGCCGTGGATGCCGTGGCCCGCAGCCAGATCCAGCGCTCGCCCGTGCGTTCCCGGATACGGTGGAAGATCCCGACGTCGATCATCTGCCCGACGAGGAACGCGGTGAGCGACCCGCCGATCGTCCAGAGCCCCTGGCCGAAGACGCTGTTGTAAGCCGCCTGCATGTCCGGCACGCCGTGCGCCTTGTTGACCCCCACCCACCAGTCCGCAGGCACCAGGTGGATCGCGGCGTAGGCGAAGAAGAAGGCGTAGGTGATCATCCCCGCGGCGGCGAACGAGATAAAGCGCACCCCGCGCCGGCCGAAGTACTCGTTGATGACGTCCGTCATGATGAACACGATCGGCCAGATGAGCACGCCCGCGGTGAAGCTGAGCGAGCCCGCCTGCCCGAACAGGTTCCAGCCGAACGGCGGCAACCCGAGCGTCGGCTCGAGCGCGAAGAGCTTGACGCCGACGAACTCGGCCACGATCGCGTTCCCGACGAAGAACGCGGTCATCAGCATGAAGAGCCGGGTCGAGCGCGACGCGAGCGATGCGGTCACGAACCGGGTCCCCGCCCCTTGACCAGCTTCAGGAAGTCGCGCCGCTCGCGCTTGTCCGGACGACCGGAGGGCACGGGCGCGGACAGGCGGCTGAACTCGCGGACGGCCGCCCGTGCCGCCGCGCTTTCCGGCGTCTCGGAGTAGTGCCGTCGCGCCTCGTCGGCCGGCCCCCGCCGCAGAGGGATCCCGGTCACGTCCACCTCGAAACGCTCGCGCTCGCGGGTGATCCTGAGCCGGTCGCCCACGCGGACCTGCCGGGCCGCCTTCACGCGCTCGCCGTTCACCTGCACGTGACCGCCCTCCACTGCCTCCTGGGCGAGGCTGCGGCTCTTGTAGAAACGCGCGCACCACAGCCACTTGTCCACGCGGAGGCTGCCAGCGGCCGACGGGTCCTGTTCGTCGCGGGGATCGCTCACGGCCGGATTATAAGCACCTATAATCCGGAGCTCCCAGGAGAGCCCCGCTTGGACCAGCCATTCCTCGACCGTCTCGCCCGCCAGTGCGATGAACTCAAGGGCGAAGGGCTCTTCAAGCCCGAGCGCGTGCTGGGCTCGCCCCAGCAGCCGCTCGTCCGCCTCGCCGACGGCCGCGAGCTCGTGAACCTCTGCGCGAACAACTACCTCGCGCTCGCCAACCACCCGGCCATCCGTGAGGCCGCGCACCGGGCGATCGACCGCTACGGCTATGGCATGGCTTCCGTCCGCTTCATCTGCGGCACGCAGTCGGTGCACAAGGAACTCGAGGCGCGGTTGAGCGCCTTCCTCGGCACGGACGACACGATCCTCTACTCGTCCTGCTTCGACGCGAACGGCGGACTGTTCGAGACCCTGCTCGACGAGCAGGACGCCGTGATCAGCGACGCGCTCAACCACGCCAGCATCATCGACGGCATCCGCCTCTGCAAGGCGCAACGCCTGCGATACGCCAACGACGACCTCGACGAGCTCGAGACGCGCCTCAGGGAGGCCGCCGGTGCCCGCGTGAAGCTGATCGCCACCGACGGCGTGTTCTCCATGGACGGCGTCATCGCGCGGCTCAAGGACATCTGCGACCTCGCCGACCGGTACGGCGCACTGGTGATGGTGGACGACTCGCACGCCACGGGTTTCGTCGGGCGCGGCGGTCGCGGCACCCCGGAGTACCGCGAGGTCATGGGGCGGATCGACATCCTGACGGGCACGCTCGGCAAGGCCCTCGGCGGAGCGGCGGGCGGCTACACGTCCGCGCGCAGGGAGATCGTCGCGTGGCTGCGGCAGCGCTCGCGGCCGTACCTCTTCTCGAACAGCGTCCCGCCGGTGATCGCGGCGACCACGTTGCGCGTGCTGGATCTCGTCGAATCGAGCGACGACCTGCGCGGCCAGTTGCGGCGCAACACGCGGCACTTCCGCGAGAGGATGAGTGCGGCCGGCTTCACGATCGTGCCGGGCGAGCACCCGATCGCCCCCGTCATGCTCGGCGACGCCTTGCTCGCCGCCCGCTTCGCGGAGCGGCTGCTCGAGCGGGGCGTGTACGTCATCGGGTTCTCGTACCCCGTCGTGCCGATGGGCAAGGCGCGCATCCGCACGCAGATGTGCGCCGGGCACACGATCGAGCAGCTCGATCGCGCGATCGACGCGTTCGTCGCCGTGGGTCGCGAGCTCGGCGTGCTGAAGCAATGAGAAGAAGCGGAGGAACCGACGCATGAAGGCACTGGTGAAGTCGCAGCGCGCCCCCGGTATCTGGCTCGAGGACGTGCCCGAGCCGAAGATCGGTCCCAACGACGTGCGCATCCGGATCCGCAAGACGGCGATCTGCGGCACCGACATGCACATCTACCTTTGGGACCACTGGGCGCAGAAGACGATCCCGGTGCCGATGCACGTCGGCCACGAGTACTGCGGCGAGATCGTCGAGATCGGCAGCGAGGTGCAGGGCTTCGCGGTCGGCGACCGGGTGTCGGGCGAAGGCCACATCACCTGCGGCTATTGCCGCAATTGCCGGGCGGGTCGGCGCCACCTGTGCCGCAACACCGTGGGCGTGGGCGTCAACCGGCCCGGCTGTTTCGCCGAATACCTGGTGATTCCCGCCTTCAACGCGTTCAAGCTGCCGGACTCGATCACGGACGAGATCGCCTCGATCCTCGATCCCTTCGGCAACGCGACGCACACCGCGCTCTCGTACAACCTCGTCGGCGAGGACGTGCTGATCACCGGCGCCGGACCGATCGGCATCATGGCGACCGCCATCGCGCGCCACGTAGGGGCGCGGCACATCGTCGTCACGGACGTGAACGACTACCGTCTCGATCTCGCCCGCAGGATGGGCGCGTCGCGCGCGATCAACGTGACCCGCGAGTCGCTCGACGACACGATGAAGTCGCTCGGCATGGTCGAGGGCTTCGACGTGGGGCTCGAGATGTCGGGCAATCCGAAGGCGTTCCGCGACCTGCTGCGCACGATGCATCACGGGGGCAACGTGGCGCTGCTCGGCATCCCCCCGGACGACACCGCCATCGACTGGAACGAGGTCATCTTCAAGGGCCTGACGATCAAGGGCATCTACGGGCGGGAGATGTTCGAGACCTGGTACAAGATGGCGGCCATGCTGCAGAGCGGCCTCGACATCAGCCCAATCATCACGCACCGCTTCCCGATCGCCGATTACCGCGAGGGCTTCGAAGTCATGCGCAGCGGCCAGTCGGGCAAGGTCATCCTCGACTGGGCGGCATGAGACGCGCCGGCCGGATCGTCGGGATCGTCCTCGGGGCACTCGCACTCCTCGTCGCCGGCTTCGTCGCGCTGAACTGGGCGCCGGACCGTCCGGTCGACGAGCTCAAGGCGCGCTGGGCCTCGCCTCCATCGACGTTTATCGACCTGAACGGCATGCAGGTGCACGTGCGCGACGAGGGGCCGCGCGATGACCCCGTGCCTTTCGTGCTGCTGCACGGCACGTCCGCCTCGCTGCACACGTGGGACGGCTGGGTGCGTGCGCTCGAAGGCGAGCGGCGCGTGATTCGCGTGGACATGCCTGGCTTCGGCCTGACGGGGCCGACGCCGGACGGCGATTACACGATCGAGGCCTACACGCGATTCGCCATCGCGGTCCTCGACCACTTCGGCCTGCAGCGCTGCGTCCTGGCCGGCAATTCCTTCGGCGGCTGGGTGGCCTGGGAGACGGCGCTGGCGCAGCCCGGTCGCGTGGCGACCCTGGTGCTCGTGGACTCGGCGGGTTATGACATCAAGTCGCAATCGGTCCCGATCGGGTTCCGGATCGCGAAGATCCCGGTGCTCAACCGGATCATGGACGTGACCCTGCCGCGCAGCCTCGTCGAGTCGAGCGTACGCAACGTCTATGGCGATCCTTCCAAGGTTACGCCGGAACTGGTGGACCGCTACTATGAGATCACGCTGCGGGCCGGCAACCGCGCCGCGCTGGTGCAGCGCTTCGTGCAGGCGCCGCTCGGAGTCGACGAGCGCCGGATCCGGGAGGTCAAGGTGCCGACGCTGATCCTCTGGGGTGGTCGCGACGGGCTCATCCCCGTCGAGTACGGCGGACTGTTCAACCGCGACATCGCGGGCAGCAGGCTCGTCGTGTTCGACGACCTCGGCCACGTGCCCCAGGAAGAGGATCCCGCGCGCACGGTCGCGGCGGTGAAGGAATTCCTGAGACCAGACTGACGACGCCCTGCCCCGCCGACGATGGCACGCCTCGCGATATTCCGCTCCCTCTACGCCCAGGTGCTCGTGGCGGTCGTGATCGGCGCGATCATTGGCTTCACGTTCCCGCAAGCCGGCGTGGCGCTGAAGCCGCTCGGCGACGGATTCATCAAGCTCATCAAGATGATGATCGGGCCGATCATCTTCTGCACCGTCGTGCTCGGCATCTCGGGCATGGAGGACCTGAAGAAGGTGGGCAAGACCGGCGGCCTGGCGCTCGTCTATTTCGAGGTCGTCAGTACCATCGCGCTCTTGATCGGGCTCCTGGTCGTCAACCTGGTCAGGCCTGGTGCGGGCGTCAACGCGGACCCGGCCACGCTCGACGCGGCAGCCGTGCAGCAGTACGCGACGGCCGAGACTCCCCACGGCTTTGCGGAGTACGTGCTCAACGTCATCCCGTCCACGATCGTTGGCGCCTTCGCCTCGGGCGAGGTGCTGCAGGTGCTGCTCTTCTCGGTGCTGTTCGGCTTCGCGCTGCACGCGGCCGGCGGCCGGCAGCTCAAGGTCTTCGGCCTGATCGACCAGCTCGCCGCGGTGCTGTTCCGGATCGTCGGCTTCATCATGCGGCTCGCCCCGCTCGGCGCCCTCGGCGCCATGGCCTTTACCATCGGCAAATACGGCCTCGGCGCGCTCATCTCGCTCGGCAAGCTGATGGCGTGTTTCTACGCCACCTGCCTGCTCTTCGTCTTCGTCGTGCTCGGCGGCATCGCGCGCTGGAACGGCTTCAGCATCTGGTCGTTCATCCGCTACATCAAGGAAGAGCTCTTCATCGTGCTGGGCACGTCCTCGTCGGAGTCGGTCCTGCCGCGGATGATGACGCGTCTCGAGGACCTCGGCGTGGAGAAGTCCGTGGTCGGTCTCGTGATTCCGACGGGCTATTCGTTCAACCTCGACGGCACGGCGATCTACCTCACGATGGCCGCCGTCTTCATCGCGCAGGCGACCAACACGCCGCTCGACCTGACGCACCAGCTCACGCTGCTCGCGGTGCTGCTGCTCACCTCCAAGGGCGCCGCGGGCGTGACCGGCAGCGGCTTCATCGTGCTTGCCGCGACGCTGTCCGCGGTCGGCCAGGTGCCGGTCGCGGGCGTCGCACTGATCCTGGGCATCGACCGCTTCATGTCCGAAGCGCGCTCGCTCACCAACCTGGTCGGCAACGGCGTGGCGACCGTGGTCGTCGGGAAATGGTGCGGCCAGGTGGACGATGCGCGGCTGCGTGAAAGGCTGGCGGGCCGGCCCGCGCCGCCGGCCTCCACTTCGACGACCCAATGAATGCCGCGACGACGGAGGCACGGACGCAGATGACAAACCTGTTCGAGCCGCTCGCCTTCTCCCATGGTGCGACGATGAAGAACCGCTTCATGCTCGCACCCCTGACCAATTGCCAGAGCCACGACGACGGCACATTGTCCGACGACGAATTCCGCTGCCTGACGATGCGGGCGCAGGGCGGCTTCGGGCTGACGACGACGTGCGCGTCCCACGTCCAGGCGTGCGGCCGCGGGTTCCCCGGCCAGCTCGGCATCTACTCGGACGCTCACCTGCCGGGACTCACGCGCCTGGCATCGGCTATCCGCCGGACGGGCAGCCTCGCCCTGATACAACTGCACCACGCGGGCATGCGTGCGCCGCCGGCACTGATAGGTACGCAGCCGGTGTGCCCGTCCGACGACGCCGAGACCGGAGCCCGTGCGCT
The DNA here is from genome assembly GCA_037439865.1 of Nevskiaceae bacterium. Lineage (GTDB taxonomy): Bacteria > Pseudomonadota > Gammaproteobacteria > Steroidobacterales > Steroidobacteraceae > RPQJ01. Next base: position 3,834 of record JBBIVG010000100.1, on the reverse strand, counting down.
CGAGACGGCGGAGGTCGAGCAGCTCATCGAGGATTTCGTCGCGGCCGCGCAGCGCGCCGAACGTGCCGGATTCGACGGCGTCGAGATCCACGGTGCGCATGGCTACGTGCTTTGCCAGTTCCTCAGCGCCGAGATCAACCGGCGGACCGATCGTTTCGGCGGATCCCTCGACAACCGGGCGCGCATCCTGTTCGACATCGTGGCGGGCGTTCGCGCCCGTTGCCGCAGGGACTTCGTCCTCGGCGTGCGTCTTTCGCCCGAGCGATTCGGCATGCGGCTCGAGGAGGTCCGCACGGTCGCGCAGCAGCTGATGTCCGAGGGCGCGGTCGACTTCCTCGACATGTCGCTGTGGGACGTCTTCAAGGAGCCGAACGAGACGGCCTTCCACGGCCGCAGCCTGCTGTCGTGTTTCACCGGACTCGATCGCGGCTCGGTCCGGCTCGGCGCGGCCGGCAAGATCATGAGCGGTGCGGACGCCGCCCGCTGTCTTGCGCAAGGGCTCGACTTCGTCGTGATCGGGCGCGGGGCCATCCTGCACCACGATTTCCCCGAACGGGTCCGGGCGGATGCTGCGTTCGAGGCGACCCGCCTGCCGGTGACCTCCGAGTACCTGCGCAACGAGGGCCTGGGCCCCGCGTTCGTGAAGTACCTGGGGAACTGGAAGGGGTTCGTGGCGGAGCCAGCCACCTGACGGGCGGACTCTGTTCGCCCCCCTCCGAAGGGCGGGTTGCCAGCGCCGCCGCGACCCCCTAGTCTTCGCGCCCATGCCGCGAACCCGTCCTCCTCGAACCGGCACCCTGGTCGCCGGCCTGGTCCTCGTCGCACTCGCCGCCCCGGCCGCACGCGCGAAGCAGGCCGGGTTGCCCGTCGTTGCTGAAACCAGCCCTGCGCCAGCTGCGTTCCAGAGCGCGGAAGGGAATGCACCGGAGATCTCGGCGGCCGGCTTCGCGAGCGAAACCGTGCGAGCGGCCCAGCAGGTCGTCTCCTACGCGATGCAGATGGTCGGCACGGCCTATCGCTTTGGCGGGGCGGAGCCTGCCGTGGGCTTCGACTGCAGCGGCCTCGTCCAGTACGTGTATCGGCAGGTGACCGGCGTGACGCTGCCCCGCACGTCGAAGTCGCTCAGCCGGGTCGGCGCCGGAATCCCGATGGTCGATCTCCATCCCGGCGACCTGGTGTTCTTCAACACCCGGCGCTTTGCCTTCTCGCACGTCGGGATCTACATCGGCAACAACCAGTTCGTGCACGCGCCTCGCACGGGCGAGCGCGTCGAGGTCTCGACGATCGATTCCCGCTACTGGCAGCGCCGCTTCAACGGCGCTCGTCGCCTGATGGGGAGCGTCCCGGGCATCCTGCCCGACCTCGTGAACCAGGCCAGCTTCGCGGCCACCGAAGCGTTCATGCCCGATGCCGCGGAGACGAGCGTCGACGCGGGACGCTGACGCTGCGGTCCAGCCGCCGCGCCAGGCTGCGAATCGACGCCGCGCCGAGCGGCGGATCGAACCGGGCCATGGTCACCTGGTAGACCGCTTCCTTGAGCGCGGCCAGCGCGGGAGACGCGATCACCGAGCGCCCCGCCAGCAGGAACGTATCGAGGTCGCCGAACGCGATCAGGACCGGCTTCGGTGACGGCCTGAAGACGCGCGGAGCGCGGTTCGCGAGCAGCCGGGCCGCGTTATCGGCGGCGCACTCCCCCATCTGCATCGCGTAGTACGCTTGCCTGGCGAGCGGCCGTGGCAACCCGGCCGCATCGCCTGCGACCAGCACGTCCGGGAGGCGAGAGCTCCGCAGCGTCCGATCGACGGGCGCCCATTGCCTCGCTGTCAGTGCCAACCCCGTCTCGCGCAGCAACGGCGTCGCCGTGACGCCGCCGGTCCAGATCGTGAGGTCGGAGCGCAGGATCTCCCCCGAGCGCAGGTGGACTCGCGTCGGCGTGACGGACGTGACCGGTGAACTCACGAGCAGCCGCACACGGCGGCCCTCGCAATGCTCGCGCACTCTCGCGTCCAGCGCCGGAGGGCTCCCGGGCAGGAGGCGCGGCCCGCCCTCGACGACGGTGATCCGCAGCTTCTCGACGTCGCGGTAGCGACGCAGGATCTCGCCCAGCGCCTCGACACCCTCGAGCCCGCCGCCGACGATCACCACCGAGGACTCTCTCGGCCCGCGCGCCAGCGTCGCGAGCCGGCGTCCGATCGCCTCGCAGTCGTCCACGCTCTTGAACGGCAGCGCGTAGCGGTCCGCGCCGCGCACGCCGAACGTATCGTGCGCGCCGCCGACGGCGACGATGCACGCGTCGTAGCCGACCCGCCTGCCGCTGGACGTGACCAGTTGCTTCGAGCGGGCATCGATTGCCGATACCTCGGCCCTGAGGAATCGATGACCCGCGCGCTCCACCAGGCGCGACAGCGGCAGCCGCAGGTCCGCCGGACGCTTCACGCCCGAGAGCAGTTCGTGGATGTTCGGCAGCCACTCGAACGAGGGCGAACGGTCGATGACCGTGACCGAGTACTCGTGCCCGAGGCGCCGCGCGGCGGACAGGCCGGCGAAGCCTGCGCCGACGATCGCGATCCGCGGGCGAGTCCGGCGGCGCGAGTTCAAGCGCGAACCCAAGTCAGTGCGCCCCTTGCGTCGCTTGCGGCTGGATTGCCATGCGTCGATGATTCGGCGTCGCCCGCCGTCCGGTCAAGCGTTCGCTCGAGGAAAACCCCATGACGAAAATCGACGTGCAAGCCGCCCCGTCCGGTGCGGGGTCCAGGTATCCGGCGCCGTTCGACGAGCCCTGTCGCGGACGCGACTGGCACCGCGTCGGGGAGGCGGCGGGACTCACCCAGTTCGGCGTGAACCTCGTACGCCTCGCGGCCGGCGCCTGGTCGAGCCAGCGTCACTGGCATTCGCACGAGGACGAGTTCGTGTACGTGCTGAAGGGACGGCTGGTGCTCGTGACCGACGCGGGCGAGGAGACGCTCCTGGCCGGCGACTGCGCAGGATTTCCCGCAGGGAAGAAGGACGGCCACTGCCTGCAGAACCGGACCTCGCAGGATGCCGAGTTCCTGGTGGTCGGGTCGCGCGACGACGCGGATTACGTCGAGTATTCCGACATCGACATGAAGTTGCCGCCGGGCGGTTACTCGGGCGGGGGCGGCTTCTGCCGCAAGGACGGCACGCCTTATTGACCGGCCATCACGCCGCCCCCGGGGACGGCGCGATGACCGCTCGATAGGTTCAGCGCATCCGCGCCGCGACCGCGTTCCAGTCGACGAGCTTCCAGAAGGCCTCGACGTAGGCCGGTCGCGCGTTGCGATAGTCGACGTAGTACGCGTGCTCCCAGACGTCGCAGGTGAGGAGCGGCACGTCCTGTCCCGTGAGCGGCGTGGCCGCGTTCGACGTGCTCACGAGCGCGAGCGCGCCGTCCGCCTTCTGCACGAGCCAGGCCCAGCCCGACCCGAACGTGCCGATCGCCGTCTTGGTGAACGCCTCCTTGAACTGCGCGAAGCCGCCGAACGATGCCTTGATCGCGTCGGCGAGCCGGCCCTGCGGCTCCCCGCCGCCCTTGGGCGACAGGCCGTTCCAGTAAAACGTGTGGTTCCAGACCTGCGCGGCGTTGTTGAACACCGGACCCGAGGACTTGCGCACGATCTCCTCGAGCGGGGCGTTCTCGAACTCGGTGCCCTTGATCAGGCCGTTGAGGTTGGTGACGTAGGCCTGGTGGTGCTTGCCGTAGTGAAAGTCGATCGTCTCGGCGGAGATGTGCGGTGCGAGGGCGTCGCGCGACCACGGGAGCGGCGGGAGCGTGATTGCCATGAATGAGACTCCTCAGGGAATTTCCATATTTTC
>JBBIVG010000099.1:0-10466 GCA_037439865.1 Nevskiaceae bacterium | reverse complement strand
CTTGTCGCGCACGGTCGACATGAGGCGACTGGTGAATCCGCCGCTGCCGAGGATGCGCGTGCCCAGCCGCAGCGGAAGCGCGTCCGCATCGGCATACCTCAGGTCCGAGGGCTGGCCCAGGATGACACTCACGCTGGGCTTGTCGGCGATGAAGACGGTCTCGACCCGCTCCTTCGAGAGCGCAGGAGCCGGGGCCGACGCAGCCGGCGCGGACCCGCCGCGCCAGCCTGCAAACGCTTTGCGGATCTCCGCCTGCGCGGCCGCGGGATCCACGTCGCCGACGATCACGAGCCGCATGCCGGTCGGGCCGTAGTAGCTCGAGTGGAACTGACGAACCTCCGCGACCGTGGTCTTCGCGGAGTCCGCCATGAACTTTTCGGGTGCCGGCTGACGGTTCGGGTGCCCCGGCGGGAAGATGGCCCTCGAAAAGGCGTCCTCGGCGCGGAAGTCCGGATCGTCGAGCTGCGAACGGATCGCGCCCTCGAGCTGCTTCTTCACCTTCGCCAGCTCGGGCTCGGTGAACGCAGGCTCACGCAGCTGTTCCGCCAGCAGCGAGATGACGAGTGGCAGGTCTTTCCGCAGGCATCGGCCGCGGATATCCAGCGTGCTCGCGGAGACACCGAAAGACAGGCCGGCGCCCACGTTGCCGAGCTGCCGGGCGATGGCGAACTTGTCCTGCTTCGTCGTGCCCTTGTCCAACATCGAGCCGGTGACCGTCGCAAGCGCCACGTTGTCGGCGGGACTGCGGTCGTCGCCGGCTCGCAGGGAGCCCACCAGCGTGACGACGTCGTTCACCTCCGTCTTCAGGATGACGACGTCGATGCCGTCGATCTCGGTGCGGACCGCGTCGCGCGCGGCGGCCGCGTCCGCGTTCGAGACCGCGAGCAACGCCGCGGCGCAAGCGACCCAGGCGAGCAGCTGATTCAAGAACATGCCGCGCATCGCGTCCCGCCGGCTCATGGCTTTTGCTCCTCGCCCGTCGGCGGCAGGGGAATGAACCACCCCGTCGTGCTCTTGTCCGCATTCAGGTACTTGTTGGCGACCCGCTTGACGTCGGCAGCCGTCACCTTGTTCGTGGCATCGTCGATCGAGTAGTACAGCGTCCAGTCGCCTGCCGCGATGGCCTCGTTCAGGCTGGACGCGATCGAAAACGAACCGTCGCGGCCGTAGGCCGTGGATGCGTTGTACTTTCCGAGCGCCATCGCGACCTCGGCGTCCGTCACACCTTCCTTCTTCACGCGTTCGATCTCCTCGAGCAGCACGCGTTCGACGTCGGCGTGCTCCACGCCCGGGGCGAGCACCGCGTAGACCTCAAACAGCGACGGGTCATGCAGCGCATACGGCCCACCGCCGACGTTGAGCGTCAGGTTCTTGTCGGTGAGTGCCTTGTAGAAGCGGCTCGTCTTGCCGTTGCCGAGGATCGTGCCGAGCACGTCGAGTGCCGGATAGTCCGGGTCCGTCGCGGCCGGGCTCTTGTACGCGATTCCGACCATGCCGACTTCGCCGACACGCCGCACTGTGACGCGCCGCGGCCCGATCTGGTCGGGCTCGGTCGTGTACACCTTCGGGATCGGTTGCGGCGCGCGCGAATAGCTGCCGTAGTGCTTCTTCACGAGCGCCAGCACCTCGGCGGGGTCGAAGTCGCCGATGACGGAGACGGTCGCGTTGTCCGGCCAATAGAACGTGTCGTAGAACGCCCGCAGTTTCCCGATCGGCACGTTCTCGATGTCGCTGCGCCAGCCGATCACCGGGTGATGGTAGGGGTGCGCCATGAAGGCCATGGCCCACATCTCCTTCTCGAGCGAGCTGAACGGGTCGTTCTCGCCCTGCTCGAACTCGTTGCGCACGACGGTCATCTCGCGTTCGCGGTCCGCCTCGTGCAGCCAAAGGTTGCGCATGCGGTCGGCCTCGATGGCGACATAGCCTTCGAGGAACTCGCGGCCCACCACCGCGTAGTAGTTCGTGCGGTCGTAGGACGTGGACGCATTGAAGCTGCCGCCGACCGTCTCGAGGTACTGCTTGATGCTGTTGCCCTTGGCGTCGTTGAACGCGTCCGAGCCCTTGAACATCAGGTGCTCGAGCAGGTGCGTGGCGCCCGTCGTGCCCGTCACCTCGTTCCGCGACCCCACGCCGTAGGTGACCATGAACGCCACGACGGGGGCCGAGTGCTCCGGCATGAGGAGCACGGTCAGGCCGTTCGACTCGAGCTTGTACTCCGAGATCGTCCCGACGGTGCGGACGTACTTGAAGCCCGGGGCATTCACCGGCTTCAGGGCGTCCGCGGGGGCGGACCCGGCAGCCGTGATCAGGGCCAGGCCCAGCAATGCAAGGATGCGTTTCATGGAGATGGAACTCGTTTCCGGACGGCGAAGCTTACCCTACGGTCCCGGGACTACGTACAACCCGCGGCGGCCTCTCCGCCTGCGCGAGTGGTCCGGGCCGTATGCTTTGTCCACGGCAAGCTCAATTCGTTCCCTCCGACCCCGGGGAGGTGCCCATGGACGCACTCCGGAACATCCTGGTGTTGATGGAACCCGGCGCCGAGTCACAACCGGCGTTCGACGCGGCGATGGTGCTGGCAAAGCGCTTCGGCAGCCGTCTCGAGCTCCTCGTCGGCGAGTTCCAGGACCTGCACTCGGCGTACTTCGACCCGATGACGGCGACGCTGCAGGAATTCCACGACACGCTCATGGCGGGTCACCGCGCGATGCTCGAGCGCTACGTGCAGACTGCGGCGGACGAGGGCGTGAGCGCCCTGGGCGAGGCGCTGTGGGGCACGCCGTTCCACGAGATCGTCCTCGCGCGCGTTGCCGCGACGAAGCCGGACCTCGTCGTCAAGCACAGTGTCTTTCACAACCGCATCGAGCGCACGCTGTTCACGGGGTCGGACTGGCACCTGATCCGCGACTGCCCGGTACCGCTGCTGCTGGTCAAGGATCCGGCGCGACTCGCCGGCGCGAGGATCCTCGTCTGCGTGGACCCGATGCACACGCATGACAAGCCGGCGGCGCTCGACAACCAGTTGCTCCGCAGCGGCGCGATGCTGGCGCATCGTCTCGAGGGGGAACTGCACGCGCTGCACGTGTTTTCGATCCCTGCACCGGTCGGTGTCGTCGGCGATGCGTACATCGCGTCGGCCGCCATGCCGCCGATCGAGGATTCCATCGAGAGCGCGCGCACCGCGCACCGCGACCTCATGACGGCCCACCGTATCCCCGCGGACCGCAGTCACTTCCAGGTCGGCGTCCCGGCGCGCGACATCGTCGCCCAGGCGCGCGAGCTGCGGGTCGGGCTGGTGCTCATGGGTGCCGTCTCGCGCCGCCGGCTGGAAAGATGGATCGTCGGCAGCACGGCGGAATCGGTGCTCGACCGGCTGCCGTGCAACGTCTGGGTGGAAAAGCCGGCCAGCGCGAAGTAGGCGGAGTCAGCGGACGCCGAGCGCCTGCAGCCGCTCCAAGGCGGCCGTTGCCGAATCGGGTGAGGACGTGTCGAGCGTGACGACGCCTGCCCGTTCCGCGTCGTCGAAGTCCTCCCAGAAGCCCGGCTGTCGCTCGAGGATCGCGAGACCGGCCTCCGATGCGTCGGTCCCGGCTCGAGCGCGGCCGGCGACCCGTTCCCGCAGGACGTTCGGCGGCGCAACGCAATGCAGGATGGCGGCCGGCGCGGCCAGTTCTTTCGCGAGCGACAGCATGCGCCGGCGCTCGTCGCGTTTCAGGAACGCGGCATCCACGATTACGTTCTCACCGCCGCCCAGTGCATTGCGCGCGCACTCGTGCAGCCGGTCGTAGGTTCGTGCGGTGAATTCCCGGGTATAGATGCCACCGTCGAGCGGCGAGCGCGAATCCTCGAGTGGTCGCAGCCCCGCCAGCCGCTTGCGCTCGACGTCCGAGCGCACGTGCAGCGCCCGGAGTGGCGGCGCGACGGCGCGCGCGAGCGACGTCTTGCCCGAGCCCGAGAGACCGCAGGTCAGCACGAGGCTGGCCGTGGGGCGCTTCGTGCGGGCCAGTGCGCAGTCGAGGTATTGCGATGCGAGCCGGCAATCGCTCGCGCGCGCAGTACTGCCTGCAGGCTCCTGCAGTGCACGAAGGGCCGCAACCTTGGCGCGTACGAGGGCTCGATAGGTCTCAAACCAGGGGAGAAGCGGCAAGCCTCCGAAATCGCCGAGCGACTCGAGCCAGGCCTGCAACACCGCCCGGCGAAGATCGTCCCGGCCATGCTCGCGCAGGTCCATGGTCAGGAACGCCAGGTCATTCATGAGGTCGATGTAGCGCAACGCCGGGTCGAATTCGATCCCGTCGAATGGCGTGAGGGCGCCGGACCAGTGCACCACGTTGCCGCAGTGCAGGTCGCCGTGGCATTCGCGCACGAAGCCGGCTTCGCGTCGCGACTCGATCAGGGTGGCAGCGGCTGCCTGCCTGGCATCGACCCAGCGCTCGAGTTCCGACACACGGTCATGCCAGCCGGCCGCCTCGGGCAGGCGGCGCAGCTCGGTGAAGTTGTCGAGCAAGACCCGGCGGACAGTGGCGCCCGTGCCGAAGGTGGTGACCGGATCCACGGGTGCCGCGTGCACATGGAATCGCGCGACCGCGGCTCCAAGCGCGCCCATTTCCTCGACAGTCACGCTGCCTGCCGCGAGCAACGCGTTCAGCTCGTCGCGCGGGTCGAACTGGCGCATGCGCACGGCATATTCGAGGATCTCGCCGCCACGATCGACGCCGAGCGAATCCGCCGGACCGCAGATCGTCGAGACGCCGAGGTACAGGTCCGGCGCATAGCGACGGTTGAGCCGAAGCTCTTCCTCGCAGAACAGGTGCCGCCTCTCGAGCGTCGAATAGTCGAGGAAGCTGAGCTTCACCGGCTTCTTGATCTTGTAGGCGCAGGCGCCGGTGAGCAGGACCCAGGAGATGTGCGTCTCGACGACGCGGATCGGCAGCAGGACCGCGTGCGGATAGGCTTCCGGGTGCAGCAGGTGCTCGATGAAGGGATGCGTGTCCGGCATCGCGTGTCCCGTCACGGGAACTCCCGGTCCACCTGGTCGGCCAGCGCGCGTACGCCGTCGGAGATCGTCGCGGTCGGCGCCTCCGGATCATCGATGCGGCGGCAGCACTCCGGAAGCGACTCGAGCTCTGCGCGCGTGCGGGCCCGGACCTCGTCGAGCGTCGGCGTGGCCAGCGCCCGGCCTCCGCGCATCACGGGCACGAGCAGCGGCCTGCCGGGCAGCGACTCGTGCTCGAGTGCGATCGTGTCCGCAAGGATGCGGCCGTGCTCGTCCATGACGCGGAACACCTGCTTGCGACCCGGCCAGGTGACCTTGCCCGATGAGCGCTTGCGTCGCGGCCGTCCCGCGTATTCCTGGAGCTTGTAGACGCAGTCGAGGTACGGCGCATCGGCCGATACGTCGAGTCGGGTCCCGACCCCGAACGAGTCGATCGGCGCACCCGAGGCGAGCAGCGCCTCGATCTCGTGCTCGTCGAGGTTGCCGCTCGCGACGATGCGGGTCTGCGCGCAACCGCCGGCGTCGAGTACGCCGCGCACCTCGCGCGCGAGCACCCCGAGGTCACCGCTGTCGAGGCGCACGGCATCGACCTTGAGCCCCTGCTGCGCGAGGCGCACGACCGAGTGGGCGGCGCGCACCGTGTCGTACGTGTCTATCAGAAGTGTCAGGTCGCGCGGATGGACGCGTGCGAAATCGCGGAACGCGCCAGCCTCGTCGTCGTGCGCCTGGATGAAGGAATGCGCCATCGTGCCGGTGATCGGCATGCCGAACTTCCGGCCCGCCTCGACCGTCGCGGTGGCATCGAACCCGGCGACGTAGCAGGCGCGGGCGGCCATCAGTGCGGCCTCCGCACCGTGCGCGCGGCGCATGCCGAAGTCCACGAGACTGCGTTTCCCCGCCGCAATCCGGCAGCGTGCTGCCTTCGTTGCGATCGTGCTCTGGAAGTTGAGTAGGTTGATGATGCGGCTCTCGACCAGCTGCGCCTCGGGCAGCGGTGCAGTGACGCGCAACACCGGCTCGTTGGCGAAGAACACCGTTCCTTCGGGCATCGCGTGGACGTCGCCGGTGAAGCGCAGGCCCGCGAGGCGCTCGATCGCTTCGGGCTTGAACCGGCCGGTGGACGCGACCCAGTGGAGTTCGTCGGCGCTGAACTGGAGGGCTTGCAGGTAGTCGAGGACCTGCTGCAGTCCCGCCGCGAGCATGAAACCGCGGCGCGGGGGCATCTTTCGCACGAAGAACTCGAAGACGGCCTCCTGCTCCATCCCGAGCTCGTGGTAGGCCGTGACCATCGTGAGCTGGTACAGGTCGGTCAGCAGCGCGGGGACGGCTTGGGGCGGTTCGACGTCCGTCATGCACTTCGCTCCAGTGCCGCGAGCAGGTCATCGGTCGTGACCATCTCCGCGTCGGTGTCCCGCATTTCGGCGAGGGCCCGTGCGCCGTCGCCGGGCGTCACGTCCACGGCACGGACCGCGTCCAGCAGCACTGCGACGTTGAAACCATCGCGCATGGCATCCGCCGTCGAGGCGCGCACGCAATAATCCGTGGCGAGTCCTGCGATGAACACGCGCTGGATTCCGGCGACTCGCAGCCTGTCCGCCAGGCCGGTGCCATGGAAAGCGGAGTAAGCCTCCTCAGACCGGCGGGTCGCCTTGGAGACGATCCCGACCTGCGCTGGGACGTGCAGGGCCGGGAAGAACTCGGCACCGTGCGAGCCCGCCACGCAGTGCACCGGCCACGGTCCCCCGTGCGCTGCAAAAGAGCAGTGGTCGGCGGGATGCCAGTCGCGGGTCAGGAACACGGGCAGACCCGCCGATACCCATCGGTCGATCACGCGATTGATCGGGGCGATGATCTCGTCGCCGCCCTTGACGCCGAGGGCGCCTCCCGGCATGAAGTCGTTCTGCACGTCGACGACGAGCAATGCGTCACCGGGGCCCGGTTTCTTCATGGTCATTCACCGCTGAGGCCGGGGGGCCGCACCCCGGCCCGGAATTCCGGGCGAACGCGCCGAATTTGGCGCTGACCGGGGCTTTCCATGCAGTGTAACCTTAGGGCCGTCGGGGGGACTCCCTGCCAACAATACTTATGTTCGGCGGCGGGTTCGGCTCGACAATGAACTCGTCCTGTCGGGAAAACAGCAGAAAGGACAAACATCGTGACCATTCCCGTTCAAATCACGTTTCGTCACATGGAATCCTCGGAAGCGGTCGAGGCAAGGGTGCGCGATCTTGCGAGCCACCTCGGCGTGTTCAGCGACCGGATCACGTCCTGTCGCGTGGTCGTCGATTCGCCCCACCGGCACCAGCACCAGGGCAAGGTGTTCAACGTCAAGGTGCAACTGATGCTGCCCGGCGAAGACGTGGTAGTGGACATGGAGCGGCCGCAGCGCGACGGGCACGAGGACGTGTACGTCGTGCTCCGTGACGCATTCGACGCCGCGAAGCGCCAGCTGCAGACGCGCATGTCGGCATTGCGCAACGAGGAGAAACGGCGCGAGACGCTTTCGTAAGGAATCGCCAGGGTCCGCATCGCGCGGGCCCGGCGGGCGGGTGCGCGATGGGTGACTGGGAGCACTTCGCGCACGGCGCCGACATCGGGATCCGCGGGCGCGGGGCCACGCTGGAGGAGGCGTTTGCGCAGGCGGCTTCCGCGCTCACGGCGGTCGTCACCGACCCGGCGGAGGTGCGCCCTGCCGGGGCCGTGCACATTGCCTGCCGCGTGCCGGACCGCGAGCTGCTTTTCTGCGAGTGGCTCAACACCCTGGTATTCGAAATGGCGACGCGCCACATGCTTTTCTCCCGGTTCGACGTGCACCTCGACGGCGACGCTCTCGAGGCCGACGTGTTCGGCGAGCCGGTGGACGTCGCACGTCACGCTCCGGCGGTCGAAGTGAAGGGCGCCACGCTCACCGAGCTCGCGGTGCGCCGCGAGCCGGACGGGCGCTGGATTGCGCAATGTGTGCTGGACGTGTGAACGGGTGACCGCGGCATGGACCTTTCAGGAATCCGACGCGAGTCCGAGTACCGCTGGGTCGTCGAGCCCAGCGGGTCGATGCGCGTGCCGGCCGTGCTGTATGCGGACGACGCACTCATCCGCGACATGGACGACAAAGTCCGCCAGCAGGCCTGCAACGTCGCGTCCCTGCCGGGCATCGTCGGGGCGTCCTACGCGATGCCCGACGCGCACTGGGGCTACGGGTTCCCGATCGGCGGCGTCGCGGCTTTCGACGCCGGGCAGGGCGGGGTGGTGTCGGCGGGTGGCGTCGGGTTCGACATCTCCTGCGGCGTCCGCGCGCTGCTCACCGGGTTGAAGCGCGAGGAGATCCTGAAGGTCCAGCAGGCGCTGGCGCATGAACTGTCGCGCGCCATACCCGCCGGCGTCGGCAGCACCGGGCGGCTGCGCCTGTCGAACGACGAGATGGACGCGATGCTCACGCGAGGCGCGCGCTGGGCGGTCGAACGCGGCTACGGCAGCGTCGCCGACCTGGCGCACATCGAGGAAGAGGGCTGCATCGCGCATGCCAAGCCCGGCGCGATCTCGCAGCGCGCGCGGCAGCGCCAGCGCGACGAAATGGGCACGCTGGGCTCCGGCAATCACTACCTCGAGGTCCAGTGGGTCGCCGAGGTGTTCGACCGGAAAATCGCGGCGGGCTTCGGGCTCAACGTGGGCGAGGTCCTGGTCAGCATCCATTGCGGGTCGCGCGGTCTCGGCCACCAGATCGGCACCGACTACCTGCGCGACATGGCGCTCGCGGCGCCTTCGTTCGGCATCCACCTGCCGGATCGCGAGCTCGCCTGCGCGCCGATCAGCTCCGATCTCGGCCAGCAGTACCTCGGAGCCATGCGCGCCGCGATGAACTGCGCGCTCGCGAACCGGCAGATCCTCACGCACCTGTGTCGCGACGCGTTCGGGCGCATCCTTCCCGGCAGCGAGCTCGGGCTCCTGTACGACGTGTCGCACAACATCTGCAAGGTCGAGGAGCACGAGGTCGGGGGTGTGAAGCGTCGCCTGCACGTGCATCGGAAGGGGGCGACGCGGGCGTTCGGGCCCGGGCACGCGGCGGTGCCGGAGGCATTCCGGAGCTTCGGGCAGCCCGTGCTGATCGGTGGCTCGATGGGCACGGCCTCGTATGTTTTGGCCGGTGCGGCTTCGGGAGAGGCGCTTGCGCTCGGCTCCGCGTGCCACGGCGCGGGCCGCAGCATGTCGCGCCACCAGGCCACGAAGCAGTGGCACGGTCGGCAGTTGGTGGACGAGCTCGAGGCGCGTGGCATCCTGGTCCGCAGTCCGTCGCTGCGCGGAGTGGCCGAGGAGGCGCCGGGCGCGTACAAGAGTGTCGAGCGCGTCGTGGACGTGGCCGAGCGCGCCGGGCTCGCGCACAAGGTCGCGCGACTCGAGCCGCTCATCTGCATCAAGGGATGAATCGATGAACGAACCGCTGTTGTTTGCGCCACAGGCCTCGCGAGCGTTCGGCGAGCGCGTGGCCGCCGAGCTGGGCCTTGCGCTGTCGCCGATGGAGGAGCGCGAGTTCGAGGGCGGCGAGCACAAGACCCGGCCGCTCGTCAGCGTGCGAGGCCGACAGGTGTATGTGCTGCAGTCGCTGAGCGGCGATGCGGCGGGCAGCGCGAACGATCGCCTGTGCCGGCTGCTCTTCTTCATCGCGGGACTGAAGGACAGCGGCGCTGCGAAGGTTACCGCCTGCCTGCCGTACCTGGCCTACGCGCGCAAGGATCGTCGGACCAAGGAGCGCGATCCGGTCACGCTCAAGTACGTGGCGCAGTTGATCGAGGCCGTCGGGACCGACCACGTGATCGGCCTCGACGCGCACAACCTCGCGGCGTTCGAAAGCGCGTTCCGCTGCCCCGTGGACCACCTCGAGGCGGCGCCGCTGCTCGCGACGCATCTCGCGGCCGGGATGGGCGAGCGGCCGGTGTGCATCGTCTCGCCCGACATCGGTGGCGCTAAGCGGGCGCAGCGCGTGCAGGAGATCCTCGAGTCGCGCACGGGCCGGGAGGTCGGGTTCGCGCTCATCGAGAAGCGGCGCAGCAGCGGTGTCGTGAGCGGTGGCGAGCATGTCATCGGGCCGGTCGCCGGGGCGCGGGAGGTCATCGTGGACGACCTGATCAGCGCGGGGACGACGCTCATGCGCGGCGTGAAGGCGTGTCGCGCTGCGGGGGCGGCCGAGGTCGATGCCTTCGCGACGCACGGCGTGCTCGTGCCGGAGTCGAAGCAGCTGCTGGGACCCGATGGGCCGGACCGGCTGATCGTCACCGACTCGATCCTGCCGACGCGTATCGGCGGCGAAGGCGGGCGCTCGCCCGTGGTACTGGCGGTGTCGACGCTGTTCGCGGAAGCCATTCGCCGCATCTCGGCCGGCGGGTCGGTCGTGGCGCTACGCGAACTCCAGCCGAAACGGAAATAGGTGCCAGGCACCGAATTTCCAATCGGAAATTCGGTGCCTGGGTGGTCTCAA
>JBBIVG010000098.1:0-10520 GCA_037439865.1 Nevskiaceae bacterium | reverse complement strand
CGGTTCCCGCGCCGGTGAACAGCACGACGCCAACCTGCGGGTCTTCGCGCATCCGCGTGAACGCGTCGATCAGCTCGAAGAGCGTGCGCGGGCGAAACGCGTTGTGCACTTCGGGCCGGCAGATCGTGATCTTCGCGAGTCCGCCGTCCTTCTCGAAGCGGATGTCCTCGTAATCGCGCACTTTCTGCCAGTTCGGGCGCTCGCGCGCGGTGCAGGTATCAACCATGAAGCAGTCTCCTGGTCCTCAATCGGATGATGGCCGGGTTACGTGGTACCGACCCGGCGAAGAAAGGCGTGCACGGCGCTCACGAATGCGTCGGGCTCCTCGAGGTGCGCCGCGTGTCCCGCGCCCTCGATGACGCAGATCTCGCCAGACGGGAGCCGGCGCGCGAGGTCGCGAGCGGTGTCCACGAACTGCACGTCGAGCGCCCCGGCCATGAGCAGCACCGGCACCCTGACGTTCGACAGATCCGCGAAGAGTGGCGGCTGGGCACCCGGCCCACAACCGCGCAGGCTCGCGGCGAGTTCCGATGCCTGGTTCTGCAGGCGCTCGCGGCGCATGCGCTCGAGAAACCCGGCGCCGAGGCGTTGCTGCGACGCGAACAGTGGCTGCGCCATCCACTCGTCCACGAACGACTCGACGCCCTCCGTCTCGATGCGCCGGGCCAGCGTGGCGTCGGCGCGCCGCCGCGCCTCGCGCTCGCCATCGTCCGCGATGCCGGCCCGGGCGCCCAGCAGCACGAGGGACGCGACGCGAGCCGGGTACCTCACCGCAAACCCTAGCGCGAGGCGGGCTCCCATGGAGTAGCCGAGCCAGTGAGCGCGCTCGTGGCCGCTCGCATCGAGGGTTGCCGCAAGATCGGCGAGGCATTCCTCGAATGCGTAGCAACCATTCACCGCGTGGCCCGTCGAGCGCCCGTGACCCGGCAGGTCGGGAGCCAGCGTCTCGTAGTCCGACGCCAGCGCCTGCGACAGACCGTCCATGCTGCGACTGCTGCCCGTGAAACCGTGCAGCAACATCAGCGCGGGGCCCGCGCCGCGGCGTGCGCAGTGCAGCGCGCGGCCGCTCACGCGACGAACTCCCGCTCGAGCCGCGCGCTCACTGCAGCATTCAACGCAGCGTGGAACGCCGTGTTGGCCGCCCGATCGACTCGCACTTCGATGACGTGCCGCCCTCCGCGCATCGCCTTCGCGAGTGCGTCCCTGAAGGAAGCCGCCGAGTCCACCCGGCTCGCGTTCCACCCGAGGCCGCGCGCAAGCGCACCGAGGTCGAGGCCGTGCGGCACCGCGAACATGCGCTCGAACACGGGGCGCGGGACGATGCGCGCCGCGGGCAGGTATTCGAATATCCCGCCGCCATCGTCGTTGCTCACGACGACCGTGAGATCCGCAACGTGCATGTGGCCCGCGAGCAGCCCCGAGACGTCGTGCAGCAACGCGAGGTCGCCGCACCAGAGCACGGTCGGCCGCCGCAACGCCCCAGCCGCGCCGAGGGCTGCCGACACCTGGCCGTCGATCCCATTGACGCCGCGGTTCGCCAGCAGCGTGAGCCCGGCGGAACGCGGGCCCGCGAATGCGTCCACCTCGCGGATGGCCATGCTGTTCGCAGCGTAGAGCACGGCACCATCCGGGAGTGCAGCCCACAGCGCCTGCGCAAGATGCGGCGTCAGGAACCGTGACTCCGCAGCGATTGCTTCTGCGACCGTTGCACGCGCGATGCTATCCGCCTGCTTCCAGCGCGACTGCCACGCTCGCGTCTCGGCCGACGCCGCGCCCATGATGGAACCCGCAAGCGCGCAGAACTGCGACGGTGATGCGCGATACGCTCGACCCGCACGATGCTGCGGATCGCGGAATCCGTTGGCGGGATCGACGAGCCAGACGTCCGCCGTGGTGTGCCGCAACATCCATTCGTTGAGCGCCCGGCTGGTGGGCTGGCCACCAAACCGCACGATCAGGTCGGGGCGCAGCGCCGCAGCGACCGCAGCATTGCGCAGGAACAGGTCGGCTCCGGTGATTAGACTGGAGTCCATCGGCGCTCCAGCACGCAACCCGGACGCCGGATCGGCGATCACCGGCCAGTCCAGTGCCTGCGCCAGCGCGTGCGCAGCCACGGCAAGAGATTCGTCGCCGACATCGGATCCGAACAGCAGCACGCCACGCGCAGCGCGACGCAGGTCCCGCGCGACCTCGACGGAATCGAGCGCGGGTGGCGCTTGCGCCGCCGGCGCCACCGCGGGCTCGACATGCGCCGCAGCTTCTGCGACGGATGCGGGCAACAGCGGCTCGCGGAAGGGCAGGTTCAAATGCACGGGGCCGGGCGCCGGGCCGGTCGCCTCCGCAACGGCGCGTTGCGCAAGCGCGCGGGCGTAAGCACGTTCCGAATCGCGCTCCGCGGGGCACGGCGCCTCTTCGCTCCAGCGCGTGAACCCGGCATAGAGGCCACGCTGCTCCATCGTCTGTGGCGCACCCCATGCGCGCAGCTCGGGCGGCCGGTCGGCCGTGAGCACCACGAGCGGCACGCGCGCGTGATGCGCCTCCGCGACGGCGGGCAGAAAGTTCGCGCCGGCCGTGCCTGACGTGCAGACGAGAACGACGGGGCGGCGCGACGCCTTCGCGAACCCGAGCGCATGAAACGCGGCGCTGCGCTCGTCCACGTGGACGCTCGTCGGCAGGTCGTGGCGCTCGGAGATGGCGAGCGCGAGGGGCGTCGAGCGGGACCCCGGACAGACGAAGGCCGCCGCGACACCGGCGGCCTGCAGATTGGCAATGAGCACCCGCGCGAACTCGAGGTTCGCGGCACCCACGTCGCGCGCTGCCGTGCGGTCGTTCATCAGGGTGCTCCCCAGAGCAGCGGGCCGAGCACGGTCCGCAGTTTCAGCTCGGTCTCGGTGAATTCGGCCATGGGCTTCGAGCGCGCCACGATGCCCGCGCCGGCCCATGCCGTGGCGCTCCGCCCGCGGGCCAGCGCGGAACGCAAGGCTACCGCAAACTCGCCGTCCCCGTCGGACTGCACGAAACCCACCGGGCCGGCGAACCAGCCGCGCTCCACGGCCTCGTTCTCGGCCAGCCACTGGAGCGCGGCTTCGCGCGGCGCGCCTCCGACGGCCGGTGTCGGATGCAGGCGGCCGACGAGTTCCAGCAGCGAGACCGGCGGGTCCTTGCGCCTGCGCGCCCGGATCTCGGTGCACAGATGCTGCACCGTGCGTGTCTTGAGCAGCACCGGCTCCGGCGCGACGCGGACGTCGTCGCAGCAGTCCTCGAGGATCGACTGCAGGTGCCGCACGACGACCGCGTGCTCGGCGTTGTTCTTCTGGCTGTCGCAGAGCGCCTCGCCGAGAGCCTGGTCGTCGGCCCGCGAGGAGCCCCGGGGCGCCGTCCCGGCCAGCGCTGCCGTCAGCACGAGCCCTCCCTCGATGCGGACCAGCCGCTCGGGGCTGGCGCCCAGGAACACCGCATCGCCGTCCCCCACCGCAAACAGCGTGCACGACGGGAATCGCTCGCGCAGCGCGACGAGCCACGCGACCGGGTCGATCGCCGAACGCGAGTCGACGTGAACCGCGCGGGCCAGCACCACTTTCTGCAGCTTTCCCGAGCTGATGCCGTCGAGGATGCGCTGCACCCGCTCGACGTAGGGCCCGGCCCCGCCGTTGCCGATCTCGACGACGCCGCGCACCGGGTGCCCCAGCGCCAGGGCACGCGGCTGAAGGCTGCTCCAGCGACTTCCCGGGCAGACATCGCGCACGTAACGGTCTCCTTCACGCCAGTACGTCAGCTCCGGAAGCCTCAGTTCCCCGTTCGGAAAGCCCTTCCAGAGACCGTTCGCGGGCTGCGACGGCGAAAAGGCGAAACCGCCCACGAGCTGGCCCATGCGCGGACCCGGGCCTTCCCAGGTGACCCGGGAAAAGAGCGCTGCGGCAGCGGCGTCGGCCACCCGAAAGCGTGCCGCGCCCTCGACCGTGACGCTGGCCGCCCGCCCGATTCCGACGCGGAAACGCCCCGCCGCCGGCTGCTCCCAATAAAAGCGCGGCGCCGACCCCGCCGCCGCGAAGATCGCGAGCGGATCGAGGGGCGCGCACGGCTCCGAGCGGATGAGGATGGATCCAGACTGCTCCACGAGCGCCTTTCGCTCCCGGTTCGAGCCCGACACTTTACCTGCAGCGGTACCCGGCGAGGCAAATCGGCCCGGGGCGCGGGCCGGTCGCAGGACGTGACATCGGGGCCGTGTCCCTTCACTATTCGGCCCCCTCCCCCCGCTACCGCACGGACACCGACATGATTCGTTTCGAGACGACGCTGGGCAGCTTCACGATCGAGCTCTTCGAGAAGGAAGCGCCCGTCACGGCGAAGAACTTCCTCGACTACGTGGACGCGGGGCACTTCGACGGAACGGTCTTCCACCGGGTCATCCCGGGATTCGTCATCCAGGGCGGCGGGCTGACGGCCGACATGCGCCAGAAGACGACGCGCGCACCGATCCGCAACGAGGCCGACAACGGCCTGAAGAACCGCCGCGGCACGCTCTCGATGGCGCGCACGAACGACCCGCACAGCGCGACCTCGCAGTTCTTCGTCAACCTCGTGGACAACGCGTTCCTCGACCCGGGCCGCGGCGGCGCGGGCTACGCGGTATTCGGCCACGTCGTCGAAGGGATGGATGTCGTGGACAAGATCGCGGCGGTGAAGACGGGCAACAAGGGCGGCCACCAGGACGTGCCCGTCACGCCGATCGAGGTCCGGACCGCCAAGCGGGTCGAGCAGGCCGGCTGACCGCAGCGCGTCGGGCAACCGGCCGCGGGTCCGGGCGTGGCTAAGCGTCGCAAGGGGCGGCTCGGCCGCTGGCTGCGCATCGCGGGGATCGCGATCGCGGCATGGGCCGCGCTGACCGTGCTGGTCGTGGTGGCGCTGCGCTTCATCGACCCGCCTTTCACGGCGTTCATGCTGCAGGGCCGGATTGCCGCGCTCTTCACGCGGCCGCCGGGCTACGAATTCGCCTACGACTGGCGCGACTGGGACCAGATCTCGAAGTACGCCGCGATCGCCGTGGTCGCTTCTGAAGACCAGAACTTCCCCGGGCATCACGGTTTCGACTTCAAGCAGATCGATCGCGCCCTCGAGGAGCGCGAGCGCGGCCGCCGCGTCCGCGGCGCCAGCACGATCTCGCAGCAGGTGGCGAAGAACCTGTTCCTGTGGCCGGGGCAGAGCTGGTTCCGCAAGGGGCTCGAGGCCGGCATCACCGTGCTGATCGAGGCTGCCTGGAGCAAGCAGCGGATCCTCGAGGTGTATCTCAACATCGCGGAATTCGGCCAGGGGACGTACGGGGTGCAGGCGGCCAGCCGTCGCTTCTTCCGAAAGGATGCGGCGCGGCTCTCGCCGGGCGAGGCTGCGCTGCTCGCCGCGGTCCTGCCCGCGCCCAGGCGCTTCAAGGTGAACGCGCCGTCGGGCTACGTGCTCCGCCGCCAGGGCTGGATCCTGGGGCAGATGGCCTCGCTGGGCGGGACGTCTTACATTCAGGGACTGGACTAGGGATCGGACTGCGATGACGACTCGTACCGGGATCGCGATCATCGGCGCCGGGCATTCCGGCATCTGCATGGGCATGCAGCTCAAGCGGGCGGGCATGCACGACTTCGTCATCCTGGAGAAGGCGCCGACGCTGGGCGGCACCTGGCGCGACAACACGTATCCCGGCGCCTCCTGCGACGCGCCATCGTTCCTGTACAGCTTCTCGTTCGCCCAGAAGACGGACTGGAGCCGCCGTTTCGCCTGGCAGTCGGAGTTGCTCGCGTACGCCGCGGAGTGCGCGATCAAGTCCGGCCTGCTGCCGCATTGCCGGTTCAATGCGGACGTGAGGTCCGCGCACTTCGACGAGTCGCGCAACGTGTGGATGGTCGGACTCGCGGACGGTTCGACGCTCGAGGCAAGGCATGTCGTCACCGGCGTCGGGCAGTTGCACCACCCGTCGATCCCGGAGCTTCCGGGACGTCGCGACTTCGCGGGCGTGCAGTTCCACTCGGCCCGCTGGGACCATTCGGTGGACCTCACGGGAAAGCGGGTCGCGGTGATCGGCAATGCGGCGAGCGCCGTGCAGTTCGTGCCGCAGATCGCGCCGCTCGTGGCGCAGCTCACCATCTTCCAGCGCTCCGCCAACTGGCTCATGCCGCGCAAGGACGTGCTGTACTCGCCGCGCCTGCACCGGATGATGGCGCGCTGGCCGTGGCTCGCACGCCTGCGCCACGATTTCCAGTGGTTCTTCTTCGGCGAGATGCAGCTCACACCGCTCATGAAGCAGGTGAAGCCCGTGCAGTGGCTCGCGCGGCGCAAGTCGCTCGCGCACCTGCGGCGCCAGGTGAAGGACCCGGCGCTCCGCGCCAGGCTGGTGCCGGACTACCCGATCGGCGCGAAACGCGTGCTGTTCAACGACGACTATTACCCGGCTCTCGCGCGCGACAACGTGCGTCTCGTAACCGGGCCGATCGACACGATCGTCGCGAACGGCGTGCGAACCCGCGACGGCGAGCTGCACGAGGCCGACGTCATCATCTTCGCGACGGGCTTCAAGGCGACCGATTTTCTCGCGCACATCGACGTGACGGGCCTCGGCAGCCGCAAGCTGCGCGAGGAGTGGCGCCACGGAGCGCACGCCTATCTCGGCGTGACCGTGAGCGGGTTCCCGAACTTCTTCATGCTGTACGGCCCGAACACCAACCTCGGCCACAACAGCATCCTCGTCATGATCGAGGCGCAGGTCGGTTACATCATCGACGCCATCCGGCAGATGGACCCACGCGGCCTCAAACGCATCGACGTGAAGCGCGGCGTCATGGACGAGTACAATCGCGCCCTGCAACAGGACCTCGCGAAATCCGTCTGGGCCGCATCGAAGGACAGCTGGTACAAGCTGGCGGACGGCACGATCACGAACAACTGGCCGCACAGCACCATCCGCTACCGGAAGATGCTGGACAAGGCCGACCTCGGCGCGTACGAATCGGCGTGATACACATCGCGGAGCGCGACGCCGATCACGCATCGCACCGGAACTTTGCCGGCGGCGGCCGGCTCGAACCATCATGACCTCCTGCTGGAGACCCACCTTGCCTACCAAGCCCATGCGCACGCTCGCCCTCGCCCTTCCTCTCGCGCTCGCGGCCGCATTGACCGCCGGCTGCGGCAAGTCGTCCGGTCCCGCGCAGAATGCGGCGGACTCGACTCCGCCGTCCGCAACTCAGCCTTCGGCCGAGGCGACGACGCCACCGCCCGACGCGGCGGCGTCGCAGGCCGAGGCCGACCGCGCGGCCGAACTCGCCGCGAAGGAGAAGGAACTCGCGGACCGCGAGGCGCAACTGAAGCAGAAGGAACTCGAAGCGGAGCTTGCGCGCCGCGACGCCGAGAACGCTGCAGCCGCTGCGAAGGCGGCGGCGAACAAGCCGGCCCCTGCAAAGAAGACCGTTTCCCCGGGGAATACGTCCGCCGTTGCAGCGGCGACGCCGGCCCAGCCTGCGCCGCCTCCGCCGCCGATCCAGGTTCCCGCGGGGACCGGGATCTCGATCGCGCTCGCGTCGGAGATCGGCACGAAGACGGCGAAGGTCGGTGACCCGGTGCAGGGTCGTCTCGCCGCGGACCTGGTCGTGGGCGGTCGCCGGGCGGCAGCAGCCGGCGCGCCCGTGCAGGGTTCGGTGACCAAGGTCGTCTCGGGCAGCAGCAAGGTCGGCGGCACGCCCACCCTGGTCATCAAGTTCGACAGTCTAGTGGCGGCGAACGGCGCGAGCGTGCCGATCAATGCGCCCTACAAGCAGCAGGGCACCAGCGATACGGCCAAGGACACCGCCAAGATCGTCGGCGGCGCGGCCGCGGGCGCGATCATCGGCCACCAGGTGAGCAGCAAGCACGGCTCAGTCGTCGGCGGCGTCCTCGGAGGCGCCGCGGGCACGGCCATCGCGCAGGGCACGGGCGGCGAAGTGACCGTCCCCGCCGGCACGGTGATCAACGTGACCACCGGCACCGCGTTCCAGGTCGACGCTGGCTGAGCGCGTCCCGCGCCCGAAGCGCTCGGTCACGACGGCGCCGCGTCAGGCGGCGTCCGCCGCGGGCTCGTAGCCGATCACGGGCGCGAGCCACCGCTCGGCTTCCTGGACACTGATGCCCTTGCGCCGCGCGTAGTCGGCGACCTGGTCGGCGTCGATCTTGCCGACGGCGAAGTACGTCGCTTCCGGGTGCGAGAAGTACCAGCCGCTCACGGCCGCGGTGGGATGCATCGCGAAGCTCTCGGTGAGCCGGATGCCCGCGTTGCGCTCGACATCGAGCATCTTCCACAGGGTCGCCTTCTCCGTGTGGTCCGGGCACGCCGGGTACCCGGGCGCAGGCCGGGTGCCGCGGTATTTCTCGCGCACGAGGTCGTCGTTCGTGAACCGCTCCTCGGGCGCATAGCCCCAGAACTCCCGGCGCACGCGCTCGTGCATGCGCTCGGCCAGCGCTTCGGCGAGCCGGTCCGCCAGCGCCTTGAGCATGATGGCGCCGTAGTCGTCGTGGCGCGCCTCGAACTCGCGCACTTTCTCGTCGAGCCCGATCCCGGCTGTCACGGCGAACGCGCCGATCCAGTCCTTGATGCCCGGCTCGCGCGGCGCGACGAAGTCCGACAGCGCGTAGTGCGGCTGTCCCGCCGGCTTCGGCTTCTGCTGGCGCAGGTGATGCAGGCGCCAGGCGACGTCGCGGCGTGACTCGTCCGAATACACCTCGATGTCCTCGTCCACCGAGTTCGCCGGGAAGAAGCCGATCACCGCGCTCGCCTGGACCCAGCGCTCGGCGATCACCTGCTTCAGGACACGGCGCGCGTCTGCATAGAGGTTGCTCGCCGCCTCTCCGACGACCGGGTCGGTCAGGATTTCCGGGAACTTGCCTGCGAATTCCCACGCATTGAAGAACGGCATCCAGTCGATGTAGCGAACCAGCTCCTCGAGCGGGATGTTCTCGAATCGCCGCACGCCCGCCATCTTCGGGACGGGCGGACGATACGCCGACCAGTCGCAGCGGAAGCGGTTCGCGCGCGCCTCGGCGAGCGTGAACGCGGGCGCCTTCACCCGGCGGCCCCGGTGCTGCTCGCGCCGCGTGGCATGGTCGGACTTCAGCTTGCGCGTGAACTCGGTGCGTTCGGCACCCACGAGCGCCTGGCAGACGCCGACGGCGCGGGACGCGTCCTTCACGTAGGCAACCGCGCCCTCGTACTCCGGATCGATCTTCACCGCCGTGTGCGCCGGCGAGGTCGTGGCGCCGCCGATCAGCAGCGGCACTTCGTAGCCGCGACGCTTCATTTCCTTCGCCACGTGCACCATCTCGTCGAGCGACGGCGTGATGAGCCCCGAGAGGCCGATCATGTTCGCGTGCTCGCGCTGGGCAGTCTCCAGGATGCGTTCCGCGGGAACCATCACGCCGAGGTCGATGACCTCGAAGTTGTTGCACTGGAGCACGACGCCCACGATGTTCTTGCCGATGTCGTGCACGTCGCCCTTCACGGTGGCCAGCACGATGCGGCCGTTCGAGCGGACCGCCTCGCCGGGGGCGCGCTCGAGGAACGGCACGAGGTGCGCCACGGCCTTCTTCATGACGCGCGCGGACTTCACGACCTGCGGCAGGAACATCTTGCCGGCGCCGAACAGGTCGCCAACGACGTTCATGCCGTCCATCAGCGGACCCTCGATGACCGTCAGCGGATTGCCGAACTCGATGCGGGCCGCCTCCGTGTCGGCCACGACGAACTCGTCGATGCCGCGGACCAGGGCATGCTCCAGCCGCTTGCGGACCGGCCACGAGCGCCAGGCGTCGTCCTCGACGCGTTTCTGGCCGGCCTCGCCCTTGTAGCGGCCGGCAATCTCGAGCAATCGCTCGGTCGCGTCGGGCCGGCGGGCGAGGATCACGTCCTCGACGCGCTCGCGGAGTTCCGGGTCGATCTGCTCGTAGATCGCGAGCTGCCCCGCATTCACGATGCCCATGCTCAAGCCCGCGCGGATCGCGTGGTACAGGAACACCGAGTGCATCGCCTCCCGCACGGGTTCGTTGCCGCGGAACGAGAACGACACGTTGCTCACGCCGCCGCTCACGAGCGCGTGGGGGCAGGCGGCGCGGATCTTCGCCGTCGCCTCGACGAAGTCGAGGGCGTAGCGATCGTGCGCCTCGATGCCGGTCGCGACCGCGAAGATGTTCGGGTCGAAGATGATGTCCTCGGGCGGGAAGCCGGCCTGCTTCGTCAGGAGTTCGTAGGATCGCCGGCAGATCGACACCTTGCGCTCGACCGTGTCGGCCTGGCCCTGCTCGTCGAACGCCATCACGACCACGGCGGCGCCATAGGCGCGCACGCGCTTCGCCTGCTCGAGGAACGGCCGCTCGCCTTCCTTGAGGCTGATGGAATTGACGATGCCCTTGCCCTGCAGGCACTTGAGCCCCGCCTCGATCACCGACCACTTCGACGAGTCGATCATGACCGGGACACGCGAAACGTCGGGTTCGCCGGCGAGCATGTTGAG
>JBBIVG010000097.1:0-10600 GCA_037439865.1 Nevskiaceae bacterium | reverse complement strand
CCGATCTGCATGGGGATCATCCAGTTCGCGAGGCCCACTGTCGCGGGCATGACGGCGCCGAACACCATGATCAGCGCGTGCACCGTCGTCATGGTGTTGAAGAAGCCCGGGTCGACGAGCTGCATGCCCGGCATGAAGAGCTCGGCACGGATCACGAGCGCCATGGAGCCGCCGATCAGGAACATGATCAGGCTGAACACCAGGTACATCGTGCCGATGTCCTTGTGGTTCGTCGTGAAGAGCCAACGGCCGATGCCCTTGGCCGGGCCGTGATCGTCGTGGTCGTGCCCGTGGGCGGCGTGGTCGTGGGTGTGGGCTGCGCTCATCGTCGATTTACTCCGCGTTGGCGACCCGCAGGGCCGTCCGCTCGTCGTTGGTCGTCACCGCGGCCGCGACCCTGGCGGCCGGCGCGTTGGAGGCCTGCATGGCCGACTTCTGGGCGGCGAGCCAGGCGTCGAAATCCTGCTGCGACTTCACTTCGACCACCACCGGCATGAAGCCGTGGTCGCGGCCGCAGAGCTCGACGCACTGGCCGCGGTAGGTGCCCGGCTTGTCTGCGATGAACCACAGCTCGTTGATGTAGCCCGGGATCGCGTCCTTCTTGATCGCGAAGTCGGGCACCCACCAGGAGTGAATCACGTCGGCCGACGTGACCAGCACGCGCACCTTCTTGCCCTGCGGCACGACCAGCGGGTGATCGACGTCGAGCAGGTAGTTCTTGACCGAGTACGGGTCGACGCCCGACTTGAGCTCCCGCGCGAAGTTGCTTTCCTGCGCGAGCGTCGAGAAGAAGGACACGCCCTCGCCGACGTACTCGTACTGCCACTTCCACTGGTAGCCCGTGGCCTTGACGGTGAGCTCGGAGCCGCGCGTGTCGTCGATCTTCACGAGGGCGCGCGCCGCCGGGACGGCCATGCCCACCAGGATCAGCACCGGGATGACGGTCCAGACGATCTCCGCCTTGGTGCTGTGGTCGAAGGCGGCCGGAACGGCGCCCTTCGACTTACGGAACGTCGCGATCGAGTAGATCATGACGCCGAACACCGCGACCGCGATCGCCACGCAGACCCAGAGGATCAGCATGTGCAGGCCGTAGATCTCGCGGCTGAGCGGCGTGACGCCGACGCGCAGGTTGAGGTCGGACCAGGCCGCCATCGCGGGGGTGGCCCCCGCCAACGAGGCCGCACCGGCGGCAAGCGCACGCTTCACCATCTTCATGGGCACACAAACTCCCGTACGTTTAACCGGCGGCCTCCCCCGGCCGCCGCAGACCCGCGCTGCACGCTCTCAGGGCGCCAGTGCAGGGGACTCGCTCATCTTTCCCACCAGTCGCTGCAGTCGCTCGGCGAGGCTGCGGCGTTCCTCTTCGGTGAGAAAGCGGCCCACTTCGCAGGCGCGCCCTCGCGACTCGATGGTGAGCCGACTGGGGTGCGCCGACAGCTGCGGGTCGCGCAGTTTAACCGTCGTCCAGTAACGAGGAAATACTTCTCGATACGGTTTCGGCGTCCCATGGTGCTCCACGACCACGGCGGCTTCGGACACCACGATCAGCTCGCGCTGGGCTCCGGTCCGCCGGCTGGCCTGCACGGCCCAGGCCAGCAGCCCGATCTCGAGACCGGCGAACGGCAGCACGGGCCAGAATCCCCGCCACGTGAAAAAGGCCGCGACCGCGAACACCAGGAAGGCCACGCTGCCGACGAAAAGGGCCGCGCCGCGCGGGGTGAGCGAGCAGTTGGGCGCCAGCTCGATGCGGTGCTCGAGTTCCTGGCCGTCAGGCTGTTCCGTCAGGGACGTGACCATCGGCGGCGGCACGGTGGGATCGAAGGCGCCGAATGTAGCGGCCCCGGGGCGGGCTGGCAACGCGCAAGCCGCGGAAATCAATGCGTTTTCCCTGTGCCGAGTTTCAGGCGACCGCGCCCAGCGCCGTGAGCAGCTGCGGCCGGGCGAGCCACTCTGCGGCGGCGGCGGGCGAGGGGGCCGGCAGTCGCGGGATCACGGCCAGCGCCGGCGCCCCGAGCATGCGCTCGAGCGATCGCAGGTTGTCGTCGAGCCGTTCGAAGGCAGGATCCACCTGGCTGCCGATCCAGCCGAGGAACGGGCTGCGCCCGGCCCCCGCGATGGCCTCGACGGTCAGCCGGGCGTGGTTGAGGCAGCCCAGCTTCAGGCCGATGACCAGGATCACGCCCAGGCCGAGCCGTTCCGGCAGGTCGCTCAGGAAGCCCTCCGGGTGGAGCGGCACGCGCCAGCCGCCAGCGCCTTCGACGATGGCGAACCGGGCACCGACCGTTGCTCTCCGGTACCAGTCGACGAGTCCCTCAAGGGCCACCGAGACGCCGGCCTCCGCCGCCGCCAGGTGCGGGGCGATGGCGGGCTCGAAGCAGTACGGGTTCGTGGCCTCGTACGCGAGTTCGATCGAGCTCTCGTTCGCGAGCCGGAGCGCATCCGGGTTGCGCAGGCCCGCCGCTGTCCGGTCCGATCCGCTCGCGATCGGCTTCAGTCCGACGACCGGGTGCCCCCGGCTCGCGAGCAGGTGCACGAGGCCTGCCGCGACCACCGTCTTGCCGACTCCGGTGTCCGTGCCCGTGATGAAACACCCGTGGGCGAGCGGAGCATTCATGCACGCATCCGGACTCGGTCAGTTGTCAATCTGGAGGACACATTTATATACGCAGTCGGGCAAGAACAGGGTGATAGACAAACTCAACTTAATTATCAGGACCGCGCCTGCGCACTGCGCTGACCGGTACGGTGACCTCCCCGGATGACCGCTGGCGCATCGGGCCCACAGCGCTCCAGGCCTGGCCGTAGACCACCTCGAAGGTCGCGGGGAGGCGCCCGTCGACGCGGTTAGCGTCGTAGGAGGCGATCACTCGGGCGAGTGTCTGCTTCCCGGTGAGCGCGCGCGACCGCCCGGCGTTGCCATTGATCGCTCCCATTGCCCGGAGATCGTTCGCGAGGTGGCGAACGTCAGGGTAGGTGAGCGTGTAGCGCTCCATGTCCATCACCGGCTCGGCGAGGCCCGAGCGGACCAGTGCGTCACCCAGGTCGTGCATGTCGATGAACCGGTTCACGTGGGTATAGGCGTCCCCGGCGGCCCAGGCCCGGCGGAGTTCCACCAGGGTGTCCGGCCCGTAAGTCGTGAACGTGAGGAGGCCGCCCGGCCTCAGGACTCGACGGCACTCGGCGAACACCTGGTCCGGCTCGTTGCACCAGTGGAGCGCGAGATTGCTGAAGACGAGGTCCACGCTGCCGTCCCTGAACGGCAGGGCCGCCCCGTCCCCGCACACGCGGTCGAAGCGACGGAGCAATGTCTGCCGCCGCGACGCGAAGCGGAGCATCCCCGCCGCCGGGTCCAGGGCCACGACGCGAGCCTTGCGATAGCGGCGCTTGAGTTCGAGAGAGGCGGCGCCGGTCCCGGCTCCGAGGTCAAGGACCGCGGCGGGATCGAGGCGCACAAGATCCAGGCGGGAGAGCAGCTCGCGCCGGACGCGCTCCTGCAGGACGGCTGCGGCGTCGTAGGTCCCAGCCGCGGCGTCGAACGAGCGGCGGACCCGCTGCGGATCGAGCTGGAACTCGTACCCCTGCGGCCGCCGGCCGGTCATGCCGCCGCGGTCCTCAGGCGGAAGCCGCCGGCGCTGGCTCGGGTTCGAGACCGAGGCGCGCGAACAGCTCGTCGTCGCGGGGGCGACCGGGATTCGGGGTCGTGAGCAGTCGCTCGCCGTAGAAGATCGAGTTGGCGCCCGCGAGGAAGCAGAGCGCCTGCACGGCGTCGCTCATTTCCGCGCGCCCGGCGGAGAGGCGGACGTAGGAGCGCGGCATCAGCAGCCGTGCCGTGGCAACCGTGCGCACGAGGTCCAGCGGATCGAGCGGCGGCAGCCCCTTGAGCGGCGTGCCGTCGACCTGCACCAGCTGGTTGATCGGCACGCTCTCCGGGTGCTGCGGCATCGTTGCCAGCGTGAGCAGCAACTGCACGCGGTCGAGCTCCGTCTCGCCCATGCCGAGAATTCCGCCGCAGCAGACATTGAGCCCGGCGTCGCGGACTGCCTGCAGCGTGTCGAGACGATCCTGGTAGGTGCGGGTCGTGACGATCTCGCCGTAGAACGCCTCGGACGTGTCGAGGTTGTGGTTGTAGTAATCGAGGCCCGCGTCCTTGAGTTCGCGCGCCTGTCCGGGGCTCAGCATGCCGAGCGTGGCGCAGGTCTCGAGGCCGAGCGCACGCACCTCGCGCACCATCTCCTTGACGCGCTCGAGCTGCTTCGGCTTCGGGCTGCGGTACGCGGCACCCATGCAGAAGCGGGTCGCGCCGTTCTGCTTCGCCGCGCGGGCCGCCGCCAGGACTTCGTCGAGATCGAGGATCTCCTCGCGGCCGACCGACGTCTCGTGGCGCACGCTCTGCGGACAGTACGCGCAGTCCTCGGGGCAGGCACCCGTCTTGACCGAGAGCAGCGTGCTGACCTGCACGCGGTTCGGGTCGAAATGCCGGCGGTGCACGCGCTGGGCGTGGAACAGCAGGTCGTTGAACGGCAGCGCGAAGATCGCGCGCGCCTCCTCGAGCGTCCAGTCGCTGCGGACTTCGCCCAGGTGGTCCAGGTGCGGCGTCGGCATCGGGAATCCTGTCGATTGCGGAAGAAATTCGAGCGGCCGCCGGCGGGCGCGCGGTGGATGCTCGATCCTGAAGGTGGCCGGCAGTATTCAGAGCGGGGCCGGCGGCTGTCAACCAATGGACAGGATGCAGGTTGACAAGGTTTCGGACGTGCTGAGCGGCTGGCTGCTGCCGCCACGCTGCGTCCTGTGCGGACGGTCCGGGCAGCGCCCGTGCACGGATCTCTGCCTCGCGTGCGAGATGAGCCTCCCGGTGGAGGCGCATGCGCTGCGCCCCGGGCCGCATCCCGTCGACCGCTGCTTCGCGCCGTTCGCTTACGGCTTCCCGATCGATCACCTCGTGCAGCAGCTCAAGTACCGCGGCGAGCTCGCCGTCGGACGCCTCCTCGGCGGCCTGCTCGCGCGGGCCGCGGCGCCGCTCGGCCTGCATCTCGACGTCGACTGTCTCGTTCCGGTCCCGTTGCATCCGCAACGCCACGCGGAGCGCGGGTTCAACCAGTCGGCCGAGATCGCGCGCCACGCCGGGCGCCTGCTCGGCTGCGGATACCGGGAGGGTGTGCTGCTCAGGCGGCACCCGACCCGCCCTCAGGTCGGGCTCCGGCCCGAAGAGCGGCGCGCGAACATTCGAGGCGCCTTCGGCTCGATGGGTTCGCTCGCAGGCCGGCGAGTCGCCGTCGTGGACGACGTCCTGACCACCGGCGCCACGATCGCCGCGGCAGCGCTGGCGGCGCGGGACGCGGGCGCCGTCACGGTGGACGTCTGGTGCGTGGCCCGGGCCAGCACCCCGGAGCAGGTAAACTCGCGGATCCAACGGAGGCGCGCCGCGCATGACCCAAGGGCAGGCCAACCCGAACCATCCACTGACCGCACTGCGCGAGTTCCTCAAGCTCGAGTCGGCGAGCGGCATCCTGCTGGTCGTCGCCGGCGCGCTCGCGATGGTCGCGGCCAACACGCCACTCGCGGACTGGTACGAAGCGCTGCTCGCCACGCACTTCAAGATCCAGTTCGGCGAGTTCGCGCTCGACAAGCCGCTGGTCGTCTGGGTCAACGACCTGCTGATGGCGATCTTCTTCCTGCTCGTCGGGCTCGAGATCAAGCGCGAAGTGGTGATGGGGGAGCTGTCGGACGGAAGCAAGATCGCGCTGCCCGCGATCGCAGCGCTCGGCGGCATGGTCGTGCCGGCGGCCATCTATGCGGCCCTCAACTGGCACGATCCGGTCGGCCTCCGTGGCTGGGCGATCCCGTCGGCGACCGACATCGCCTTCGCGCTCGGCGTGCTGTCGTTGTTCGGCGAGCGCGTGCCCGTGGGCCTCAAGGTCTTCCTGATGACGCTGGCCGTGCTCGACGACCTCGGCGCCATCGTGATCATCGCGCTCTTCTATTCGAGCGACCTGTCGCTCACGTCGCTGATGTTGTCCGGCCTCGCGGTGGTCGTGCTCTTCGCGCTCAACCGGCTCGGAGTCGTGCGCATCGCGCCCTACATCCTCGTGGGCACGGTCCTTTGGCTGTGCGTCCTGAAATCGGGCGTGCACGCCACGCTCGCGGGCGTCGTGGCCGCGCTGTTCGTGCCGGCGCGCGACCCGGCGGACCCGGCGCACCCGCCGCTGCGCCGGCTCGAGCACTCGCTGCACCCCTGGGTGGCCTTCGGCATCCTCCCGATATTCGCGTTTTCCAACGCGGGCGTGGTTCTCGACGGCCTGAGCCTGCGTGACCTGTTAGAGCCTATCCCGCTCGGCATCATGCTCGGCCTGTTCGTCGGCAAGCAGGCGGGCGTGTTCGTGTTCGCGTGGACCGCGGTGAAACTCGGGCTGGCGAAGCTGCCGACCGGAGTCGGCTTCAAGCAGCTCTACGGCGCCGCGATCCTGTGCGGCATCGGTTTCACCATGAGCCTCTTCATCGGGATGCTCGCGTTCGAGAACTCCGCGGGTGACGAGGTCATCGTGACGGACCGCTTCGGCATCCTCGCCGGAACGCTCATGTCGGCGCTCGTGGGTTACGCGGTCCTGCACCTCGTGCTGCCGCGGCCGCGCTCGAGCGACCCCTGAGCGCGCGCGTCGCGGCGTTCAGTCCGCGAACAGGTAGTGCAGCAGGATGCCGGCGAATACGGCCAGGCCGAAGAGGTTGTTGTTCAGGAACGCACGGAAGCACTCCTAAGGCTCGCGGTCGCGTATCAGCACCTGCTGATGAAAGGCGAGCGCCGCGGCCGCCGCGAGCCCCGCCCAGTACCAGCGTCCCAGGCCACCCATGAGGCCCACGAACGTGAGCCCGCAGAGTGCGCCCGCTTGAAGGGCGCCGATGATCAGCCGGTCCGCGCGGCCGAACAGGATCGCGGACGAGCGCACGCCGATCACGAGGTCGTCCTCGCGGTCCA
Organism: Nevskiaceae bacterium; assembly: GCA_037439865.1. GTDB lineage: Bacteria > Pseudomonadota > Gammaproteobacteria > Steroidobacterales > Steroidobacteraceae > RPQJ01. The sequence goes on along the minus strand of JBBIVG010000097.1, from coordinate 3,627 downwards.
CCATCGCGTAGATCGTGTCGTAGGCGGTGGTCCACAGCACCACGGACAGGAACATCACCCAGGCCTGCGGCGGCACGGACCCGGTCTGCGCGGCGAAGGCCATCGGCACCGACCAGCCGAACGCCGCGCCGAGATACGCCTGCGGCAGCGAGAAGAAGCGCTTGAGGAATGGGTAGGTGACGGCGAGCACTCCGCCGATCAGCGCCAGCACCTGCGTCGCGCGGTTGAGCGGGATGACGAGCGCGAGCGCGAGCAGCGCCAGGACGGCGAACAGGCCGAGCGCTTCCGCGGGCGACACCGACTGCTTCGCTAGCGGCCGATCGGCCGTGCGCCTCACGTGCGGATCGAACTCGCGGTCGGCGAAGTCGTTCATGACGCAGCCCGCCGAGCGCATCACCACGGTGCCGAGGACGAAGATCACGAACAGCCGCTCGTCCGGGTGGCCGTCGGCGGAGATCCACAGCGCCCACAGCACGGGCCACAGCAGCAGCCAGATGCCGATCGGCCGGTCGAGCCGCATCAGGCGGACGTACTCGCGCAGGCGCAGCGCCGCGGCGGAACGCGGCTTGCGTTCGCTGTCCTGGTCGATGTCGGTCGCGTTGCGCATGGGGTCCCGTGAGGCGCGTCAGACCTTGCCGAACCGCTCGCCCTCCCCCACCCAGCGGCGGAGCAATGCCGCTATGTTGGCCCCTGGGCCGGCCAGCATCAATGCCGCCGCCTTCTGTATCGCCGGCAGCAGGTCCGAGTCGCGCACGAGGTCCGCAACCCTGAGCTGCATCAGCCCGGTCTGGCGGGTGCCGAGGAGTTCTCCCGGGCCGCGCAGCTCGAGGTCGCGCCTTGCGACCTCGAATCCGTCGTTCGTGTCGCGCAGCACCGCGAGCCGCTCCCTTGCGATGGGGGTGAGCGGCGCTTGGTAGAGGAGCACGCAGCTGCTCTCGACCGAGCCGCGCCCGACCCGGCCGCGCAGCTGGTGGAGCTGCGCGAGTCCCATGCGCTCGGCGTTCTCGATGACCATGAGGCTCGCGTTCGGTACATCGACGCCGACCTCGATGACGGTGGTCGCCACGAGCAGGTCAAGATGTCCCTGCTTGAAGGCCGTCATCACCTGGTCCTTGCGATTACCCGGCATGCGCCCGTGCACGAGCCCGATGCGCACATCGGGCAGCGCGGCCGCGAGCGCCGCCGCCGTCTCCTCGGCGGCCTGGTGACGCAGCGTCTCGGACTCGTCGATGAGCGGGCAGACCCAGTAAGCCTGGCGACCCGCGCGGCAGGCCGCCTCGATGCGCTGGACCACCTCGTCACGGCGTGTCTCGGGCATGACCACCGTGCGGATCGGCGTGCGCCCCGGCGGCAGCTCGTCGATGACCGAGACGTCGAGGTCGGCGTAGGCCGTCATCGCGAGCGTGCGCGGAATAGGCGTCGCCGTCATGACGAGCTGGTGAGGGTAGCGCCCGTCGGCGAGGCCCTTCTCGCGCAACACGACGCGCTGGTGCACGCCGAACCGGTGCTGCTCGTCCACGATCACGAGCGCGAGCCGCTGGAACTGCACTCCCTCCTGGAAGAGGGCGTGCGTGCCGACGGCCACCTGGATCGCGCCGCTCGCGAGGTCCTGGTTCGTGGCCGCGCGCGCCTTGCCCGTCTGGCGGCCAGTCAGCAGTCCCACGCGCACGCCGAGCGGCTCGAGCCAGCCGAGGAAGTTCCGCGCGTGCTGGTCGGCGAGCAGCTCGGTCGGGGCCATCACCGCGGCCTGGGCGCCGTGCTCGACCGCACGCAGCGCGGCCAGCGCGGCGACCACGGTCTTGCCCGAACCGACGTCGCCCTGCACGAGCCGCATCATCGGCCGGTCCCGCGCCAGGTCGGACGCGATTTCGTGCCATGCCCGCTGCTGGGCGCCGGTCAACCGGAACGGCAGCCGCTCGAGGCAACGCTCGACGAGGCCGGCGCGCTTCGGCAACGGCCAGGCGTTGTCGCGGTCGGCTTCCTCGCGCAGCAGCTTCAGGCTGATCTGGTGCGCGAGCAGCTCCTCGAACGCGAGCCGTCGCTGCGCCGGGTGACGCCCGTCATTGAGCAGGTCGATGTCGGCGTTCGGCGGCGGACGGTGCACGTATCGCAGCGCGGCCTCGAGCGCGGGCATGCGGGCTGCGACCAGGACGTCCTGCGTGATCCAGTCCCGGAGCGCGCCGTCGGTGAGCTGCGCGAGCGCGAGTGCGGTCAGCATGCGCATGCGGCCCTGCTGCACGCCCTCGGTCGTGGGATAGATGGGCGTCAGGCACTCTTCGGCCGGGGCGGCCGCGCCTTCGACCACTCGGCGATACTCGGGGTGCACGATCTCGGGCCCGCCCGGGCCCATGCGTACTTCGCCGAAGCAGCGCAGTCGCGTGCCGCGGGCCAGTGCCTCCTGCTGGGCGGCCGAGAAGTGGAAGAAGCGCAGCGTCAGGGAGCCGGAGCCGTCCGAAACGCGACAGAGCAGCGCGCGGCGGCGCCGGAACACGACTTCCGCGAGCTGCACCTCGGCTTCGATGACGGCGCGATCGCCCGGCCGCAATGCGCCGATCGGGACGACGCGGGTCCGGTCCTCGTAGCGCAGCGGCAGATGGAACAACAGGTCCTGCACGGTGTGCAGGCCGAGCCGCCCGAGCGTCTCGGCGAGCGCGGGGCCGACGCCACGCAGGCTGGTGACGGGCCGCTCGTCGAGCGGCAGGCGCGGCGCCGACGGTGCCGGCATGGCGGCGCGTCAGAGCTCGAGGATGCCGTCCATCTCCACGCCCGCGCCCCGCGGCAGCGCGGCCACGCCGATCGCCGCGCGCGCCGGATACGGCTGCGAGTAATACTCGGCCATCACCCTGTTCACCAGAGCGAAGTGCGTAAGGTCGGTGAGGAAGACGTTCAGCTTCACCATGTTCGAGAGGTCGCCGCCCGCTGCCGTGGCCAAGGCCTTGAGGTTGTCGAACACGCGGCGGACCTGCGCTTCCATGTCGCCCTTCACGAACTCGCCCGTCGCGGGGTCGAGCGGGATCTGCCCGGACAGGTAGACGGTGCTGCCGACCCTGACGGCCTGCGAGTACGTGCCGATGGCCTGGGGAGCGTGCGGTGTGGAAATGATGGTGCGCGACACGGGAGGCTCCAAGGGAGATCGATGATTATGCCAGCGTCCGGATCACCTTCAGCACCTCCGGCATGCTGCGGATCGCGCGGATCACACGCGCGAGGTGTTTGCGGTCCTGGACGAGCAGCTCGAAGATGAGGGTCGAGCTGTCGCTGTCCCGCTCGACGAGCGATACGCGGTCGATGTTGGTCTGCGTGCCCGAGATCGCAGCGGCGACCTGCGCGAGCACGCCCATGCGGTTGGTGACTTCCGCCTTGATCTCGACGTGGAACAGGCGATCGCCGGCCGGGCTCCAGGTGACCGAGATCCACTTCTCCGGGTGCTTGCGGAACGTGGCCAGGTTGCCGCAGGCCTCGCGGTGGATGACGACGCCGCGGCCGGAGGACAGGTTGGCCAGGATCGGGTCGTTCGGGATCGGGAAGCAGCAGCGCGCGTAGGTGACGACGAGGCCTTCGGTACCGGCGATCGCAAGCGGGCCCGCGTGCACGTCGGGCGTGGCGCCCGCGTCCGACGGCAGCAGG
>JBBIVG010000096.1:0-10881 GCA_037439865.1 Nevskiaceae bacterium | reverse complement strand
TGGACGGCAAGCCGGTCTATCACTACATGGGCTGCTCCACGTTCGCGAATTTCACGGTGCTGCCGGAAATCGCGGTGGCGAAGATCCGCGAGGACGCGCCCTTCGAGAAGGTCTGCTACATCGGCTGCGGCGTCACGACCGGCATCGGTGCGGTGATCAACACGGCGAAGGTCGAGGCCGGCGCGAACGTCGTCGTGTTCGGACTCGGCGGCATCGGCCTGAACGTCATCCAGGGCGCACGCATGGTGGGTGCCGACAAGATCATCGGCGTGGACGTCAACCCGGCGCGCAAGGCACTGGCCGAACGGTTCGGCATGACGCACTTCGTGAACCCGCGCGAGGTCGAGGGCGACCTGGTGCAGTACCTGGTCGCGCTGACCGGAGGCGGCGCCGACTACAGCTTCGAGTGCGTCGGCAACGTCGACCTGATGCGCCAGGCGCTCGAGTGCTGCCACCGCGGCTGGGGCGTGTCGGTGATCATCGGCGTCGCCGGTGCCGGCCAGGAGATCCGCACCCGCCCCTTCCAGCTCGTCACCGGACGCGTCTGGAAAGGCACGGCCTTCGGCGGCGCGCGCGGCCGCACCGACGTACCGCGCATCGTGGACTGGTACATGGACGGCAGGATCGAGATCGACCCGCTCATCACGCACGTGATGCCGCTCGAACGCATCAGCGACGCGTTCGACCTCATGCACGCGGGCGAGTCGATCCGCAGCGTCGTCACCTTCTAGCGACGACGCCCGCACCGCGCCCGGGCGACGTGCCTGCTACTGGACGATCTGGTTCAGCTCGCCCTTGCGGTAGCGCTCGGCCATCGCCTCGAGCGAAAGCGGCTTGATCTTCGACGCCTTACCGGCGCAGCCGAAGGCCTCGTAGCGCGCCTTGCAGATCTCCTTCGCCGCCCTCTGCGCGTCGGCGAGGAACTTGCGCGGATCGAACTCGGAGGGCTTCTCGGCCATGTGACGCCGGATCGCACCGGTCATGGCGAGGCGGATATCGGTATCGATGTTGACCTTGCGCACCCCGTGCTTGATGCCCTCGACGATCTCCTCGACCGGCACGCCGTAGGTCTCCTTCATCTGGCCGCCGTGCCTGCGGATGATCTCGAGCCACTCCTGGGGCACGCTCGACGAGCCGTGCATCACGAGGTGCGTGTTCGGGATGCGCGCGTGGATCTCCTTGATGCGCTGGATCGCCAGGATGTCGCCCGTGGGCTTGCGGGTGAACTTGTACGCCCCGTGCGAGGTGCCGATCGCGATGGCCAGCGCGTCGCACTGGGTCTTCTTGACGAAGTCGGCCGCCTGGTCCGGGTCGGTCAGCAGCTGCTCGCGGGTCATGGTCCCCTCGGCACCGTGGCCGTCCTCCTTGTCTCCGCGCATGGTCTCGAGCGAACCCAGCACGCCGAGCTCGGCCTCGACCGTCACGCCGATCGCGTGCGAGAAGTCGACGACCTTGCGCGAGGTCCCGACGTTGTACTCGTAGGATGAGGGCGTCTTGCCGTCCTCCATCAGCGAGCCGTCCATCATCACGCTCGAGAATCCGGAGCGGATCGCGCTCATGCAGACCGCGGGCGACTGGCCGTGGTCCTGGTGCATCACGACCGGGATGTGCGGGTAGGCCTCGATCGCGGCTTGGATCAGGTGGCGCAGGAACGCCTCGCCCGCGTACTTCCGGGCACCCGCCGACCCCTGCATGATCACCGGGCTGTCCGTTTCCGCCGCGGCCTCCATGATCGCGCGCACCTGCTCGAGGTTGTTCACGTTGAAGGCCGGCAGGCCGTAGCCGTTCTCGGCCGCGTGGTCGAGCAGCTGTCTCATCGAAACGAGGGGCATGAGTATCTCCTTGCGGTACCTGTCCGAAATCTACCGGGCCGCGCCGGTACACGCAGCTCTGCCGACTATGTAAAATCCGTGGTTGACAGAATCCCCGGCACCCCGGTGGCAGGATGGCGTTCGAATTCAAGGCCTGGTTGTCCCAGAAGCTGGCGCGCGAGCAACCCGAGCCGCCCCGTTACCAGGCCCCCGCGAAGGCCGGACCGGCGGCCGAGCCCTATCACGCCGTCAGCATCCGACCCGGCGAAAACTGCTGCGAGGCCGCGAAGCAGTTCGGCCAGATGCGTTTCCTGTCTGCGAAGGCGCCGCGGTTGCCGCTGCCGGACTGCCAGGCCGCGCAATGCACGTGCCGTTATGCGCACTACTCCGACCGGCGCTCGGGGACCGATCGCCGCTCGGGGTACGACTGGAACCGGGCTCGCCAGTTCAACGACGTCAATCGCCGCAAGAACTACGGCCGGCGCTCGACCGACCCCGTGGGGTGACGCCCGCCGGAAAAAAAGTGGCCCTCACGAGGAGGGCCAATCAGGGGGAGAATGCGCAAAGTCTACTTGCCGACCGCGGCGTCCCGCCATCGGTAAAGACCGAAACGAATGCGCATTTGCTAATGCATCCGGATCTCATTCGATTCTGACGATTTCGGCCTCTCCGCCCCTAAAAGTCACCGAATCGCCGGGCGCAGCACCCAGTAGGGACGCCGCGACCGGCGCGACGTAGGACACGAGCCCGCGCGCCGGGTCCGACTCGTCCTCGCCGACGATGCGGAAGCGGACACGCTCCCCGCTCCCCGTCTGGATTTCGACCACGCAACCGAATCGCACGGTGTCCGGGTTCAAAACGCGGGGAACGACCTCCGCCGTAGACCGGCGGCTGCCCCAGTAGCGCAGGTCACGTTCGATGCGAGCCACCGTCGGCCGGTCATCGGCGACGCGCGCGGCCGCGAGCTCGGACTCGAGCCGCCTGACCGTCGCTTCGATGTGCTCGAAACCCTCGGCTGTGACGAGGTTGCGGTGCGGACTGATCGCGAGCTCGGGCAGCTCCTCCCGCTCGCCTCCGTCCATCTCCTTTACGAACGCCCGGCTCACGCTCGGTCCGTCGTTTCAGGTCTGCGGATTGTCGGCCGTCGGCGGCGTCGGTGTCGGCAGCTGCAGGTCGCCTTGCGACTTGAAGCGCAGCGAGCTGAAGCCGCTGCCGTTCAATTTGCCTTCGAGGGAGAAATGGATCTTCTCGGGCGGCGGCGCATTGCCGTCCATGGTGCTGAGCACGTGGCGCACGATGTTCACCACCGAGACGGTCACCGGGACGGCGATGACGGCTTCTCCGAACCGGGGCACGGTGCCGCGCGCGTCGCTCACGCCGGTCGCAAATGTCCTGTCCTGCACCGAGAGCCTGACGTACGCGCCGTCGTAGTCGATCGGCGAGTCGTTCGGGTTCTGCACGCGCAGCTTGAGGTTCAGGCGCAGCTCGAGACCCTCGCCCGGCAGCGACTCGACGCCGACCAGCGAGACCTGTGGCGGATCGCGTCGCGGCATGTTCGCGCAGGCGCCGAGCACCAGGACGATCGCGGCCAGGACGGCCCACCGGACGGAATTGCGCATGGCCACGGGACCCCGCGTTACCTGCGCAGCTTGCGCACGTCGACGTCCAGGTACACGAGCACGCCGCACCTCGGGCACGTGGTGCTGTCGATGGCCTCCACCTCGAACCAGCGGCGACCGCACTCGCATCGGACGTGAAGGATCCACTGGGCGACGGCACGCCCGACGCGGCGCTCTTCGACCTTGATGCCTTCGGGCATCCGAAGCACCCGCGGCAGGCGCGAAGTGTCTCCGACCTCCTCGTCGTCGCTCTCACCGGCATCGGGCGCGCGCTCGCGCTCCCGGTCGAGATAACGGATCAGCTGGGCGGGGCTGATGAGGTCCGTCGGCGGGTCCACGTCGTCCATGGACTCGAGGGCCGGCCAGGTCTCGTCCCCGGCCTGCGTCTTACCGATTTCACCCTTCGTGTCGCGACCCGTCATGTCCCGCGGTTCCAGGGCCGGCATCCACGCCGGCCGTGGCGCGATGGTACATCAGGTCCTGCCGGCGAGGTGGGCCCGGACCGTGTCGTTGATGAGCCGAAGCTCCGCCAGGGTGGTCTCGATGTGGGCCCTGCGCTGCTCGAGCTCGGCGATGGTCTCGTCGGTGCGCTGCAGCACGTACCTGAGCTGCTTCATACGCCCCTCCCCCCGCGCCCCGTACAGGTCGAGATAGTGCTTGATCTCCCCCAGCGAGGAGCCGATGGCCTTGGCGCGCAGGATGAGCGCAAGCCGGGCCCGGTCGCGGCGCGTATAGACCCGCGCCCCGTTGATGCGCCGCGGGCTCAGCAGCCCCTTCGATTCGTAGAAGCGGATGGCGCGCGTCGAGATGCCGAACTCCCCGCTCAGCTCCGTGATGCCGAAGAGTTCGCTGGTCGCGTCGTCGTGGTGCGCGGCGAGCACCTCCCGGGCGGTGCGGGCCGCGGCGGCCCGCGACCCGTCCCTCCCTCGGGACGATCCCCGGACCGACGCCCGGGCGGCCGCGCGCTCCACGGCCATCGTCAGACGACCCGCTGCAGCTTCATCGCGACGCTCATGTCGCCCGCGACGGTGAACTTGCCGGTCATGAAGCCCGTGATCGGGTCGAGCTGCCCCGTGATCATCGCCTCGAGGTTCTCGCGCGTGATCGACACGGTGCAATCGGCGTCGCGGCTCTCGTTGGTCACGGTGTTCGGCACGCTCCTGCCGTCGATCACGATCACGCCGTCGGCGCCGCAGTCGAACTTGAGCACGGCGCCGAGGCCGCTCGCCTCGCCGACCTTGCCGCGCAGGGCCTCGGTGCATTGCTGGATGTCCATCGGTGTCCTTCCTGGCTGGGGGCTGTCGGGAGGCGGCATCTTGGCACCGCCTGGCGACCTTGTCGAGAATTCGATTCCTTTAAAGGGAGCTGGTTGACGTTAACGTCACCCACGTGCCTAATACGGCTCTCGCACGGCCACCCTGCATCGGACCGCCCATGAGCCCACCCGAGCCCGCCCCGGCCACCGGCCCCGCCCGCCACTACGACAGCGTCTTTCGCCCCGGCCTGTTCGCCGGCCGGGTCGCGTGGGTGACCGGAGGCGGCAGCGGCATCGGCCGCTGCGTCGCGCACGAACTCGCGGCCCTCGGCGCCACGGTCGTCGTGAGCGGGCGCACGCAGGAAAAGCTCGACCGCGTCGCCGCGGAGGTCGCCGAGGACGGCGGCCGCTGCGACACGATCGCCTTCGACATCCGCGACGAGGACGCGGTCAAGGCGGGCGTAGCGCAGATCGTCGGCAGGCACGGGGCGGTGCACTGCCTCGTCAACAACGCGGGCGGCCAGTTCCCCGCCCCGCTCATGGGGATCTCGAAGCGCGGGTTCGACGCGGTGGTCGCGAACAACCTCACCGGCGGCTTCCTGATGATGCGCGAGGTGTTCAACCAGGGCATGCAGAAGCACGGCGGCGCGATCGTCAACATGACCGCCGACTTCAGGAACGGCATGCCGGGGATGGGCCACTCCGGAGCCGCGCGCGCCGGCATGAGCAACCTCACAATGAGCGCCGCCTACGAATGGGCCTATGCCGGCGTGCGCGTGAATGCGGTCTCGCCGGGCTGGGTCGCCTCCTCGGGCATGGATACCTACCAGGGAGCCGTGCGAGCCATGATCCCGAGACTCAAGGCGCACGTCCCGCTGCGGCGCCTCGCCACCGAAGCCGAGGTGAGTGCCGCAATCGTGTTCCTGCTGAGCCCCGGCGCCGCGTTCATCACCGGCGTGACGCTGCAGATCGACGGCGGCGCCTCCCTCGGCAATCCCGTGTTCCCCAGCCTCGACCACGACCGCTCGGTGCCGTTCAACGGCTTCCATCGCGCGGTGAGCCCGGAGGTGCTGAAGTAATGCCGGTCCTCACCTCGCAGCTCGACACCCGGGGCGCGGCATTCAAGGCCTCTGCGGAGCGCATGCACGCACGGCTCGCGGAGGTCCGGGCGCTCGAGGCCAGGGTCGTCGCCGAGTCCGAGTCCAAGCGCAAGCGTTTCGAGGAGCGCGGGCAGTTGCTGCCGCGCGAGCGCGTCGCGCGCCTGCTCGACCGCGGCAGCGACTTCCTGGAGCTGAGCACGCTCGCAGGGCTCGGCATGCACGACGACGACGGCAAGAAAAGCATCCAGGGCGGGGGATCCATCGTCGGCATCGGCACCGTGTCCGGCAAGCGCGTGATCGTCTCGGCGAGCGACAGTGCCGTGAAGGGCGGCACCATCGCGCCGATGGGCCTGAAGAAGGGCCTGCGCGTGCAGACGATCGACTTCGAGAACAAGTTGCCGCTCGTCTCGCTCGTCGAATCCGGCGGCGCGAACCTCATGTACCAGGCCGAGATCTTCGTGGACGGCGGCCGCAGCTTCGCGAACCAGGCGCGGCTCTCGGCCGCGGGCATTCCGCAGGTGGCCGTCGTCCACGGTTCCTCTACGGCTGGGGGCGCCTACCTCCCAGGCCTGTCGGACTACGTCGTGCTGGTGAAGAACCGCTCGAGCATCTACCTCGCCGGCCCGCCGCTCGTGAAGGCCGCGATCGGCGAAGAGGCGACGGACGAGTCCCTGGGCGGCGCGGACATGCACGCCACCGTGACCGGCCTCGGCGAATAACTGGCCGACGACGACGCCCATGCCATCGCGATCGCGCGCGACCTGCTGCGCATGCTCCGGTGGGACGAGGTGCCGCCGCTCGCCCCGTCGGCCCTGCCCGCGTACGACGCCGAGGAGCTGATGGGGATCGTTCCCATCGACGACCGCGTACCCTACGACGTGCGCGAAGTCGTCGCGCGCATCGTGGATGCCTCCGAGTTCCTCGAGTTCAAGGCGCCCTACTCGACCGACACGATCTGCGGCCACGCGCGCATCGATGGTCACCGCGTGGGCATCATCGGCAACAACGGGCCCATCCAGCCGACCGGCTCGGTCAAGGCCGCCCAGTTCATGCAGCTCTGCGACCAGAGCGGCACGCCGCTCGTGTTCCTGCAGAACACGACGGGTTACATGGTGGGCACCGCCGCCGAGCGCGCGGGCGCGATCAAGCACGGCAGCAAGATGATCCAGGCCGTGGCGAACGCCCGGGTGCCCAAGTTCACGATCGTGCTTGGCGGCTCGTACGGCGCAGGCAACTACGGCATGTGCGGCCGCGGCTTCGACCCGCGCTTCATTTTTGCGTGGCCGACGGCGCGCACGGCCGTCATGGGCGGCGCGCAGGCCGCGATGGTCATGGAGATCGTGAGTCGCGGCAAGCTGGCGAAATCCGGCGTGCCGATGAACGAGCAGGCCGAGGCCGGGCTCAAGGCGATGGGCGAGCAGTTGAAGCGCCGCCTCGACGCCGAGAGCGACGTGCTCTACGGCACGGCGCGCCTGTGGGACGACGGCGTCATCGACCCCCGCGACACGCGTCGGGTGCTCGCCGCCTGCCTTGCAATCGCGCGCGAGGCCGAGATCCGCACGCTTCGCCCCAACACTTTCGGCGTCGCAAGGATGTAGCCGCGACGCAGCCAGCACCCCCCCGACACAGACCCGACCCTCCCGGAGCCCGACATGCAGTTCACCGACCAGCACCGCCAGCTCGACGACACCGTCACGAAGTTCGTTCGAAACGAGATCAACCCGTTCATCGACGAGTGGGAGAAGGCGGAGCAGTTCCCGGCTCACGAACTCTTCAAGAAACTCGGCGACCTCGGCCTGCTCGGCCTCAAGTACCCGGAGAAGTTCGGCGGCCTGGGCCTCGATTTCAGCTACTCCATGGTCATGGCCGAGGCGATCGGCGCGGCCAACTGCGGCGGCGTGCCGATGGCCATCGGCGTCCATACCGACATGTGCACGCCCGCTCTCGCGCGTTTCGGCACGGACGAGCTGCGCGAGGAGTTCCTCGCCCCCGCCATCGCCGGCGACACCGTCGGCTGCCTCGGCGTCAGCGAGCCGAGCGGCGGCTCCGACGTCGCGGCGGTCAAGACGACGGCCCGCAAGGACGGCGGCGACTACGTCGTGAACGGCAGCAAGATGTGGATCACCAGCGGACTGCAGGCCGACTGGTGCTGCCTGCTCGCGAACACGAGCGAAGGCTCGCCGCACAAGAACAAGAGCCTGATCATGGTACCGCTCGACCTCCCGGGCGTGACGCGCCAGAAGATCCACAAGATCGGCATGCACAGTTCCGACACCGCGATGCTCTTCTTCGACAACGTGCGCGTGCCCACCCGATACCTGATCGGCCAGGAAGGCATGGGCTTCATGTTCCAGATGCTGCAGTTCCAGGAGGAGCGGCTCTGGGGAGCGGCGAGCTCGCTCCGGAGCCTCGACCAGCTCATCGACCTGACGATCGATTACACGCGGCAGCGCAAGGCGTTCGGCAAGAGCATCCTCGACAACCAGGTCGTGCATTTCCGCCTCGCCGAGTTGCGCACCGAGGTTGCGGCGCTCCGCGCCCTCACCTACCAGGCCGTCGAGCAGTACGTGAGCGGCAAGGACGTGACCAAGCTCGCGTCCATGGCCAAGCTCAAGTGCGGCCGCCTCTCGCGGGAGGTCAGCGACGCCTGCCTCCAGTACTGGGGCGGCATGGGTTACACCGCCGACAACCTCATCGCGCGCGCCTATCGCGACTCGCGACTCGTTTCGATCGGCGGCGGCGCGGACGAGGTGATGCTCGGCATCATCGCCAAGCTCGAGGGCACGCTGCCGGGCCGGAGCGCCGCCTGAGCATGACCGGGCCGACCACATTGGCACTGCGGCGCGACGGGGCGGCATTGCACGTCACGCTGAATCGCCCTGAGGTGCGCAACGCAATGTCGCTCGCGATGGTGCGTGAGCTCGTCGAGGTGCTGCAGGCCGCCGAGCGGGACGGCGAGACTCGCGTCCTCGTGTTGCGCGGCGCGGGCGGGCACTTCTGTGCGGGCGCCGACCTCAAGGACATGGCGGGCGCCCGCGCGCGCCTCGCCGAGGATCCCGACGCGGTCGTGAAGGTGAACTCGGCATTCGGCGAGCTCTGCGTCGCCTACGCCGGGACAGGGCTTGCAGTCGTCGCCGTGCTGGAGGGTTCCGTCATGGGCGGTGGCTTCGGGCTGGCCTGCGTCACGGATGTCGCCATCGCAGCCGAAAGCACGGTGTTCCGACTGCCTGAGACTTCGCTGGGCGTGCTGCCCGCGCAGATCGGCCCGTTCCTCGTCGAGCGCCTGGGATATTCCGAGGCCAAGCGACTCGCGGTCACCGGGAGCCGCATCGGCGCAGCCGAGGCGCTGCAGGTTCGCCTCGTGCACGAGGTGCACGCGGCGGACGCGCTCGACGCCGCGCTCGCGCGCATCCTGGGCGACATCCTGAACTGCGCCCCTGGTGCGCTGGCCGCCACCAAGGCGCTCATCGCCCGGGCCCGCTGGGAGAAACCAGCGGAGCTGGTGCGCGACGCGGCCGCGGCCTTCGCACGCGCGGCGCTCGGGCCAGAGGGTATCGAGGGCACGACCGCGTTCCTGCAGAAGCGCAAGGCCCGGTGGGCGCCGCAATGAACTTCCGCAGGATTCTCGTCGCCAACCGCGGCGAAATCGCCTGCCGGGTGATGCGTACCGCACGCACACTGGGCTATCGAACGGTCGCCGTCTACAGCGAGGCCGACGCTTCGGCGCCGCACGTCACGCTGGCGGACGAGGCGGTACTGATCGGCGCCGGGCCGGCCGCCGAGAGCTATCTGCGCGTGGACCGGCTGATCGACGCGGCGCGCCGCACCGGCGCCGATGCGATCCATCCGGGCTACGGCTTCCTCTCCGAGCGCGCCGATTTCGCGCAGGCCTGCGCGGACGCGGGCATCGTGTTCATCGGACCGCCACCCGAGGCCATCACGGCGATGGGTGACAAGGCGGGCGCGAAGCGCCGCATGCTCGAGGCCGGCGTGCCCTGCGCTCCGGGCTACCTCGGCGAGGACCAGAGCGAGGAGCGCCTCACGCACGAAGGGGACCGCCTCGGCGTGCCGCTCCTCGTGAAGGCGGTGGCCGGCGGTGGCGGCCGGGGCATGCGCCTCGTGCACTCCCTGCTGGAACTGCCCGCCGCGCTGGCCGGCGCACGCCGCGAGGCGCAGAGCGCGTTTGGCGACGGCACGCTGATGCTCGAGCGCCTGATCGAGGGCGGGCGGCACATCGAGATCCAGGTCTTCGCCGACAGCCACGGCAACGTGATTCACCTCGGCGAACGCGACTGCACCGCACAACGCCGCCGGCAGAAGGTCATCGAGGAATCGCCTTCCCCGGTCGTGAGCCCGGAGATGCGCGAGCGCATGGGCGAGGATGCGGTCGCCGCCGCGCTCGCCGTCGGCTACGTCGGCGCCGGCACCGTGGAATTCATCGTCGACGCCGAGCTCTGCCACTATTTCCTCGAGATGAACACGCGCCTCCAGGTCGAGCACCCGGTCACCGAGTTCATCACCGGGCTCGACCTCGTCGAGTGGCAGATCCGCGTCGCCGCCGGCGATCCCCTGCCCCTGAGGCAGGAGGAAGTCCGCTTTTCGGGCCATGCCATCGAAGCGCGCCTCTACGCGGAGGACCCGTACGCGGGGTTCGCCCCCCAGACCGGACGCGTCCTGCACTGGCGGCCGGAAGAAGCATTGCGCCCGGGTGTCCGCATCGACTCCGGCATCGTCGAGGGCGGCCAGGTATCACCGTTCTACGACGCGATGGTCGCCAAGGTCATCGCGCACGGCCGCGACCGCCCCGACGCGATCCGCCGCCTGTCCGCCGCGCTCGAGGATGCGCCGCTGGTCGGCCTGAAGAACAACGGCCGCTTCCTCCGCGACCTCGTCGCGCACCCCGCGTTCGTCGAGGCGCGGATGCGCACGAGCCTGCTCGACGAGTGGGCCGCGCAGGGCGAGCCGCTGCTCGTGGCGCCGGCGGTCGAGGACACCACATGGCGACTGGCCGCGGCCGTGCTGGCCTCGCGCGACGGAGGCAGTCGTCGCCCGGCAAGCGTCGCGGCCTGGGACCTCACTCTCCAGTCGGGCGAGGA